>CAJXHE010000012.1 GCA_913051865.1 uncultured Flavobacteriales bacterium | reverse complement strand
GCACATTCCCTTCTGGCCTGGAGGTAGGCAAAGTGGAAGAAGTCCTTGTCACCCAGGCCGATAAATTTCAATCTGTCACGGTTAAACTCGGTGCCGATTACAAACACATACACTACGTAGAATTCCTAACGAACGCCAATTCAGACATTGTCGACTCACTGATAACCCTCGCCCCAGAATGAACGCTATTATTCGAGCAATAGGTATACTTGCACTCACTTGGCTGTTACAAGTGGTGGTCTTTCGGTTTGGTGTATTTTCAAATGGTTGGCTTGTAATATGTTTTCATATCTACGGACTGATTCTATTGCCTTTGGATTTGCCCAAAGCAAGTTACTTAATCATAGGGGCTTTGACAGGTGCATTTTTAGATGTTGTGATTCTGACAGGGGGGCTACATATGGCTGCTGGGGCATTCGTGGGTTTGATGATCCCGAAATGGAATGAATTAATTACCCCACGTGACGGCTTTATAAAGGGACACTCTATCAGTGTAAACCACGATGGTTGGGGCCGTTTCATCGCGCTAAGCACATTGATTACCTTTTCGTACATGTTCGTGCTGTTTGCCGTAGAAGGATTTAAATGGAGTTTGATTCCGAGCGCGTTTGCAAAAGCTTTGTGTTCAAGTGCTCTCAATGTTATTCTGTTTTCTATCGCTCAAGGATTGTTTGGAGAAAAACCAAAAACCAAGGGTCCTAAAGTCAGTGCATATCCTTGGTCATGAATAATACTGGACTGAAAAATCGAAGTCTTGTTTTCGGAGGGATTGTTGTCATCATTGCGCTTGTTTTTATCGCAAGATTGGGACACATTCAACTCATAAGTTCAGATTGGTCAAATTATGCGGGACGACTTACCGAAGAACGGGAAGCTCTTGAGCCCATGAGAGGAAATTTTCTCGACAGGAATGGTGCGTTGATTGTGTCAAACATCGCGAGTTACGATCTTCTGATTACGCCTCGAAAGGCAAATAATTTAGATACGACCGCACTCGCAGATGTTCTGGGACTGACATTTGAAACACTGAAAAAACGCCTTGACAAAGCAGCGGCATATTCCAGATATGTACCTTCTATTATAGTGAAGCAATTGAATCCGCAAGAATTTGCAATGATTTCTAAACAGCTGATGGACTTCCCCGGAATAAAATCAAAGACGCGATCCGTAAGGTCTAACGTAGCTGGGGTTGCAGGTCATATTCTAGGGGAATATAGAGAAGTTGACAGAGACGATATACGTGGAGATGTGTTTTATCAGCTGGGAGATTATAAAGGCAAGTCTGGACTTGAATCGTCCTATGAACACTCGTTAAGAGGTATTCCTGGCGCGCGATATCACATTGTCGACGTTAGAAATAACGTACAGAAAACCCTGCTTGAACTAGACACAATGCCCATTCCAGGCAAGGATGTCACGCTGACGATTGATGTCGAGCTACAGACATATGCAGAAAAATTACTGCGTGGAAAAAGAGGCAGTGTCGTTGCAATTGAACCCGAGACTGGTGAGATTTTGGCGATTGTATCATCACCATTTTACGATGCAAATAGTTTGACTGGAACCAGAAGAGGCAGTGTCTATGACAGCCTAAATACCCATCCATGGAAACCACTATATAACCGAGCTTTAAGAGGGACTTATAGACCTGGATCCATCTTTAAAATGGTGCAGGGAATTATTGCTTTGGACGAGGGAGTGATCTCATCAAATACGACAATAGCATGCAACAGATCAATCATCGGATGCCATGGACCCCACACCGCCGACAATCTCACAGATGCAATAACGCACTCTTGTAATCCATATTTCTACGAAGTGATGCGGAGAGTGGTTCTGAGAGGACGTGACCCGAATCCACTAAAAGACGCTTCCCTAGGCCTGAAAAACTGGAATGAAAAAGTAAAAGAATTTGGGTTTGGCACAAACCTCGGAGGACATATCCCATGGGTGAGGCCTGGAAACATTCCAGATGCACAAGTCTATGACAATATCTACGGGAAAAATCACTGGGGATATAAGACCATTTACTCGATTTCAATCGGAGAAGGAGAATTGCTTACAACCCCACTACAAATGGCAAATCTGGCAGCTATAATAGGAAACAGGGGCTACTTTAGAGAACCACATCCGGTTCGGGACATCGGTGGCCTGGGGAAACCAGCCGGAATTGACTCTATTCACAAACTTGATATCCTGCCTAAGTATTTCGAAACTGTGGTAAATGCAATGCAAAAAGTTATCGAGGACCCCAAGGGAACTGGCAATTTGGCTCAGATTGACGGAATTAAAATCTGTGGAAAAACAGGCACTGTTCAGAACAAAGGCAAGGAAGACCACAGTGTGTTTATCGCTTTCGCGCCGAAGGACAATCCGAAAATTGCATTAAGTGTTTATGTGGAATATGCAGGTGCTGGGGGCGACTGGGCTGCCCCAATTGCAAGTTTGCTTGTCGAAAAATATCTTACAGATACTGTTTCAAACACCCTTCGGGAGGAAAGAATCTTAACGTTTCAGCCATGACACTTAGAGAATCCTCCATATATAAAAACATCGATTGGTCCCTGGTAATTCTCGTGGGGGTTCTGATGTTTTTCGGATTACTAAACGTTGTGAGTGCAACCTCAAATCTCGAAATCTCAGAATGGTTTGATTGGGGTGGAAAAGGAGGCAAGCAACTGATGTGGATTTTGATCTGTTCGTTTCTAGGGTTTTTAATTCTCAATATTGAAAGTGAGTTTTTCATCAGAACATCTGTTCTGCAATACATCTTAACGCTCGTGCTACTTGTGGCTGTCTTGATTGTGGGTAAAAAGATCGGAGGCGCTCGATCCTGGTTTGGGTTTGGTGGAATGAGTTTACAACCCAGCGAATTTGCCAAACCCACAACCGCACTTCTTCTGGCTTGGTATCTGTCTCGTGATGCGACCAAGTGGCGAAGTCTTAAAGTTCGCTTTCTGTCATCTCTAATTGTGGCGATCCCAGCAGGACTAATTCTGCTCCAACCCGATGCGGGAACCGTTCTCGTCTTTGCGGGATTTGTATTTGTCCTTTACAGAGAGGGGTTAAGTGGCAACGTTCTTATTATTGGATTTGGCGCCTTGCTCATTGCCATCGCTACGATTCTAATAGGTGCGACAACCGTACACTATCCTTTCTTCGGAATAGAATCAGGGATAGGTGTGTTTTGGATTGCATGGATTGCAATTGGAATTGGCGTTGTTGTTCTCACAAAATATTTGACCGTTCCAAGAAAACGAAAAATGACAACCAGGTGGGGCATTGTAAGTATTGTTGCTGGTCTGATGGTTTCAATCGGGCTTCATCTCGGCATGGAGACCGTCCTTAAATCACACCAAAGAGATAGAATCCATGTCCTGTTTGGGATAGATGTAAATAATCCAGATGCCGATTATAACATCCGTCATGCAAAAGCAGCAATAGGAAGCGGTGGTTTTTCGGGCAAGGGATGGATGCATGGACCCATGACTGCTTACAGCTTCGTTCCTGAACAAGAAACTGACTTTATATTTTGTACTGTGGGAGAAGAGTGGGGGTTTGCGGGCAGCGTCTTTGTCATAATGCTATTCACACTCTTAATATTAAGAGTAATCGTTATAGCAGAACGGCAAAGATCAAATTTCACGCGGATATACGCTTATGGTGTCGCCAGTATTTTCTTCATGCACTTATTCGTTAATGTTGGAATGGTATTAGGGCTTGCACCCGTGATTGGAATTCCATTGCCTTTTTTCAGTTACGGCGGCTCGTCGTTAATTGGATTCACGTTCTTAATTGGTGTCCTTATCAGGCTTGACGGAGAGCGATTCCGAATACTGAGATAAATTTAGTGGGTGATACGCTAAGTGGACGTTTGTTTTTGTTTGATGCCACTGTGTTTTCCACCCGCATTCTGAAAGTCAAAAAAAACAAAAACAATCCACTTAACGGAGAACATCCCACTCAAACTGAACTCATCAACTATGAACAGTTTTGTGGAATAGTCCCAACATCCGAGAAACAAAGAGAGGTTGCTGAGATGAATGTTCAGAAATTAGATCAATGGCGTAAAGAGGGCGTAAAACATCTTCTCATTGATGTCAGAGAACCTTATGAATATGGAATTGTCGAGATTGGTGGAGAGCTGATTCCGCTTGGAACGGTATTAGAGAGTACGAATAGAATTCCGAAAGACATCCCCGTAGTTGTACAATGTCGTTCAGGGGTTAGAAGTGCCACTGCCATTCGAGAACTTGAAGACGTCCATGGATATACCAATCTCATCAACTTGACTGGTGGCATCCTTGGTTGGCAAGAAGCTATCCAGCCTGAGTTACCTAGATACTAAAAACTTACAGTCCCAGAAGTACTTCCTCTGGCTGTTTTCCGCCAAATAACATTCTCTCTGGATTTTCAAGGAGTTCTTTCACCAGATATAAAAAGCTGACGCTCTCTTTCCCATCTACAATACGGTGGTCATAACTGAGCGCTACGTACATGATCGGTCGCACCACAACTTGCCCATTGATGGCCACTGGACGCTCAACAATATTGTGCATTCCCAAGATCGCACTTTGTGGCGGGTTGATAATGGGTGTCGACAACATTGAGCCAAAGACACCGCCGTTGGTGATGGTAAACGTCCCTCCTTGCATTTCGTCTACGGTAAGTACACCATCTCTCGCTCTAATAGCAAGGCGCTTAATTTCTCCCTCAATTTCTGCAATAGACATGGCTTCAGCATTCCTTACAACAGGAACCATTAACCCTTTGGGAGAGCTTACCGCAATACACACATCAACATAGTCATGGTATTGCACTTCCTTTCCATCTATCATCGCATTGACGCCTGGATAGGCCGCTAGAGCGGTTGTCACAGCTTTTGTGAAAAACCCCATAAAACCCAGACCCACGCCTTTCTCTTCTTTAAACTTAATCTTGTATTTGGCCCTAAGGTCCATAATGGGCTTCATGTCCACTTCATTAAAAGTGGTCAGCATGGCAGTCTCATTTTTCACACCAACGAGTCGTTCAGCCACCTTCCGTCTCAACATTGACATGCGTTCAGTTCGGACATCCCGAGACCCTGTCCATCCACCTTGAGCAGAGGCAGATGAAGGATCAAATCCTGCTGCAAGAGCTGAAATAACATCTTGTTTAAGGACCCTTCCATCTCTACCGGATCCTGTTATTGAACCTGAAGAGATTCCTTTGTCAGCCATCATCTTTTTAGCTGCGGGAGATGGAATGCCCTCTGCATGGCTTTTTTGAGAAACTGAAGCAACAGCAGGCTGATCTGGAGATTTAGCAGAAGGGATGACTGTTGGTGTCACCTGTACAGGTACCTCTACAGGTGTCGAAGGTACGGGTGCCTCTGCAGGTTTTTCCATTCCGGCTGGACGCTTTGCATCAGTGTCAATGAGACAACACACATCTCCTACGGGGACAACATCTCCTTCTTCAACTTTTAATGTAATCACCCCAGCCATTTCAGCTGGAAGCTCAAGCGTTGCTTTGTCTGAATCGACTTCAGCAATGGGCTGATCCTTCTCAACATAGTCACCATCGTTTACGAGCCAAGCAGCAATTTCCACTTCTGATATACTCTCACCCGGACTGGGTACTTTCATTTCAAGTATGGGCATGATTCTTAATTATTTACAGGCGTATTTCATCACAGAATCCATGATAACGTGATGTTTACGAGCATATATTACTTGTGAGCCCGCTGCAGTCGTTCCGCTGGCGGGTCTAGCGATGGCCTCTTCAATATCTCCCTGATAGTGCATTGAAATAAACGGCCAAGCCCCCATATTCCTTGGCTCCTCTTGCAGCCAAACCACTTTCGGATGAGTGCCATACCGTTTAAGTAAAAGGTGTAAAGCATCCTGAGGGAAGGGGTGCAATTGTTCAATCCGAATGACGGCAATATTAGACGTACGTTTCTTATCCTGCTCAGATTCTTCGAAGCGCTCTAAGAGTTCGTAATAGATCTTGCCCGAACACAAGACAACGGTATCAACCTTTTTTGCATCGGACCCTTTTAACATGCGGGGATCGTCTAGAATTTCATGAAACTTACCTTTTGCGAGTTCCGCAACGGTCGATACAGCCTTCGGATAGCGAAGCAGTTTCTTCGGGGTAAATGCAACCAAAGGTTTGCGAAATGGTCGTAAGACTTGTCTTCTCAGAAGGTGAAACATCTGAGCGGGTGTTGTGCAGTTTGTCACAATGATATTGTCCCCCGAAGCAAGCGTTAAAAAACGCTCCAAGCGGCCTGAACTGTGCTCGGACCCCATTCCTTCATATCCGTGAGGAAGAAGGATTGTCAGTCCATTCATCGTCCTCCATTTATCTTCTGCAGCACTGAGGAATTGATCCCAAATAATTTGAGCGCCGTTGTTAAAATCTCCAAATTGAGCCTCCCAAATTGTCAAACATTTAGGTCTCGCAAATGCGTATCCGAAATCAAAACCGGAAACAGCATATTCAGAAAGCAAGGAATTGTAGATTGACAACTGTGCTTGACCTTTCTCAAGATTATTAAGCAATATTACTTCTTCTTCAGTGTCCTCAGTCTTCAGGACTGCGTGACGGTGAGAGAACGTTCCACGCTCTACATCCTGACCTGAAATCCTTACAGGATAGCCTTCAACCAAGAGGGATGCATAGGCGAGTAATTCAGCCATTCCCCAATCTAGGCGATCAGCGTCGAGCATCTTTTTTCTGTCCTTGAGAAGCTTATTTACTTTCCTGAAAAACTTTTTACCCTCAGGCAACATGCTTATTATATTCCCTAATGCGCGGATTTTCTTCTCTGGACAACTCGTATCTTGAGATGTGTTGAGGTCTTCGGCTGTAGCGCGTCTATAGTCAGCCCAAATACCAGAGAGGAAATCCTTCACTTGATTTGTATCCTTCTCTTTCGCAATCGCAAAACCTTCCTCCATTTGGTCCATCTGGCTTTGCTTAAGCGCAGTCCCTTCTTCAGAAGTAATGGTTCCTATGGAGATGAGGTGAGACAAATACATCTCGTAAGGCGAAGGGTGCGATGCGATGGCTTTGTAGAGCTTAGGCTGAGTAAACTTAGGCTCATCACCTTCGTTGTGACCGTATTTGCGGTATCCAAGTAAGTCGATGAAAACATCCCTGTGGAACGTTTGGCGATAGGATAGCGCGATGTTCATTACCTGCACAACAGCCTCAGGGTCATCTGCATTCACATGAAAGATCAAACTCTGTGTCACCTTCCCCACGTCAGTGCAATACGTCGAGGTGCGTGCATCAAGATAGTTTGTCGTAAAACCAATTTGATTATTGACGATGATATGAACTGTGCCTCCAGTACGATATCCCTTCAAGCCCGCCATTTGTGCCACTTCGTATACAATACCCTGACCCGCAATCGCAGCGTCTCCATGGACAAGTATAGGCAGCACTGCATTTTCGTCGCCGCCAAGTTCATCAATTAAAGCACGAGACATTCCTAAGACCACAGGATCAACCGCTTCAAGGTGAGATGGGTTTGGGGCAAGTGTAATGTGAACGTCTGCGCCAGTATCCGCTTTCTGAGTTCTAGAATGTCCCAAATGATACTTCACATCGCCCTCAAAGCCATCGTCTCCAGCGTATTCCTTGCCCTGAAACTCACTGAAAAGATCCATATAAGGCTTTCCTAAAATATGAGCCAGGGTACTTAACCTCCCCCTGTGCGCCATCCCTATGACTACTTCTTTTACACCGTGTTCCGTCCCCTTTTCAATAAGGGTGTCTAAAGCGGGGATTAGAGATTCTCCACCTTCGAGTGAAAAACGTTTTTGGCCCACAAATTTCTTCTGAAGAAACTCCTCGAATAAAGTCGCTTGACTAATTTTCTTGAGAATATGAAGCTGCTCTTTTTTATTGAATTTTTTACGGTTATTCAATTCAATGTTCTGGCGTATCCAATCCACTCGCTTGGGCTCGCGAATGTACATATACTCAATACTTATACTGTGGCAGTAGGTCTCTTCAAGGTGGGCAATAATGTCCTTAAGCTTTGCTGAACCCAAACCAATTTCTCCCCCGGCCTGAAAGACAGTCTCCAAATCAGAAGCATCTAGATCGTAATGCGAAAGCTCAAGATTCGGCGTGTAAGTGCGGCGCTCTCGCACTGGATTTGTAGACGTAAAAAGGTGACCACGTGTTCTATATCCATGAATGAGATTGAGAACACTAAATTCCTTGATGGTTTGGGGATTCGCTGCTTCATCACCGAAATGAGTGTTTGCCAAATCGAATCCCGCAAAAAAGAGCCGCCAAGAACGGTCAACAGATTCTGGATTGTTGAGATATTGAGCGTACAAAACGTCCAATTGTTTAGGCTCAATATTATTTAAAAATGATAAAGGATCCACGGTATCGAATTAAGTCCAAACACAAGAAGCAAAGTTACATAGCATAAATCGATTGAGCGTCAATTTTTTTTACTTATTAGGCGATTTTTCAACGCATAATTAAATCTCGTCAAAACCTTTAAAACGGCGCGTTGAATAGACTGTTCTGCGAGCAATGTTGAGCGCATCGAGGAATCCTCTATTTTAAGTGCATTGTTCATCGTTTCCTCACCTAAATCGAGACGATAAAAAGAGGCGTGTACTCGATCTGGATTTGACCGTATTGCATTCTCCATCCACACATTAAAAGGCACTTGTGTTTCTTTCTCATCAAGTTGAAAGTCTTTTACGATTTGTGCAAAGACAGCTTGTTGAAATTCGCCAAACAACATGCCTGCAGGCAAGGAAACTCCCTCGGGAAGACTGATCTCACTTGAGAAAGTCACGAGGATCTTTTCATCACGGAACTTACTAAGCCCGCGAACATCATCTGCTTTTCGGGATCCAAGCCCAGCGCTGACAACGCCGATATCGCTTCCTCAGCGTAAACATTCATTTTCTTTTGTGCCGCCACATCTGCCCCTACTTCCTGCATCGCTTCTCTTACCTTATCTATTTTTTCTTGGCCATGAAGCTGCGAGAGAAAATCAGGAGACAAGACGCCTTTTTGCTGTGTATAAAGCCAAATAAAGGTCTTCTTTTCTGCAGCGATGTCACCCCCTACTTTCTTACCCGTTTTCAACGCATTACCGAAAGTATCTAGAATATCGTCCTGGATCTGGAATGCAAGGCCCATCTTTTCACCGTATCTGTACCATAGCTCAACCCTTTCAGGTGTCGCACCCGCAGAAATAGCACCAAGTGCACAAGCAGCAGCCAACAGAACAGACGTTTTCAATCGAATCATCTCGAGGTAATCATCGATCGTCACCGCTTCCTGTTCTTCAAAATCCATATCTAACTGCTGCCCTTCACAGACCTGCCGTGCTGTTTTATTGAAAACCTTGAAAACCTCTCGGAGAGCACCTTGAGGTGAGTTCTCAAGAGAGGTGAATGCCAAAGAAAACATGGCGTCACCACTTAAAATTGCAGCGTTTTCCCCAAATTTTTTATGCACCGTTGATTGACCGCGTCGCAAGGGTGCGCAATCCATAATGTCGTCATGCATCAGGGTGAAATTGTGAAACAATTCAACAGCCACAGCCACAGGCATGGCTTTCTCAATTGAAGAACCTTCGGCCTCACACACAGAAAGAGCGAGCAAAGGTCTGATTCTTTTTCCACTAATATTCAATAAGTAGTGGATGGGGGCGTAAAGATTGTCTGTCGGATAATCCGACATAAACGTCTCTAGACCAGTACTGAAAAAATCATGTAACGCTTCAGATTTGACCATTATCTATCTTTTTTAGCAAGCTGAGCAAGCAAATAATCTCCATACCCACTTTTGCAAAGGGGCTCAGCCAAAGCGCGCAAATCATCATCAGTGACATACCCCATTCGCCATGCAACCTCCTCAATACTTCCGATCTTGAGTCCTTGTCTTTGTTCGATTACTTTCACGTACTGCGAGGCCGCATGTAAACTTTCATGCGTCCCTGTATCAAGCCAAGCCATACTCCTATCTAGCTTACTCACTTTAAGCGCCCCCAACTTGAGGTACGCCTTATTGACATCTGTTATTTCATACTCTCCTCGCTTGCTAGGCGTTAAGTTTTTTGCAATATCAATGACTTTATTGTCATAGAAATACAATCCTGGAATGGCAAAGTTTGAGCGTGGCTCAGACGGCTTCTCCTCCAGGCTTAAAGCGTTGCCTTCATCGTCAAAATCAACAACTCCATATCGCTCTGGGTCTCGAACATAGTAGGCATAAATGAGCGCGCCTTCAATGGACGTATTCGCACGCATCGTTCGGCCAAAATGATTGCCGTGAAAAATATTATCTCCTAAAATCAAGGCTACGCTACTCTCACCAATAAATTTTTCCCCGATCACAAAAGCTTGCGCAAGCCCGTTTGGAACCTCCTGAATGGCGTACTCAAAAGTGCACCCCAACGCCGAACCGTCTCCCAATAATCTTTTGAAAGATTCTGAATCTTCCGGGGTTGTAATAATCAGTATTTCTCTGATTCCCGCAAGCATCAGTGTTGATATCGGATAGTAGATCATGGGTTTGTCAAACACTGGCATAAGTTGTTTACTTACCGCCTTTGTCAATGGCCAAAGCCGTGTCCCACTCCCTCCTGCTAAAATTATCCCCTTCATGCGTTTCGATTCATGACTCCAAGTTATCAGGTTTTGGCCTTCTTTTCAAAATCTCTTCATGCTTTTCATCTCCTTTCCCTGGGGTGATGCCATAGTCTATCCTCAATTTCTCAAGTTCAATGTCTTCCTCTTCATCAATGATATGCATCAAAGGCTCTTGAAAAGCTTTCGTGGTGACGAATTGTTCAAAGCTTAAAAGCAATGAGGGAAGGAGGAGGAGGTTGGCAAACATCGCAACCAAAAGCGTGACGCTTACAAGTAAACCTAAGGAACGTGTTCCATCAAAGTCAGATAGTGTAAACATCATAAATCCACTGAAAAGAACAACTGAAGTGTACATCATACTCACACCTGTTTCTTCCACAGCTAAGATGACTGCCCTTTTGATGTTCCAATTCAGACGTGTGAGTTCTTGCCTGTATTTGGCCAAAAAGTGTATTGTGTCATCTATTGAGATTCCAAATGCAATGGAAAACACAAGAATGGTCGACGGTTTAATTGCAATCCCAGTCCAACCCATAATTCCAGCTGTAAATAAGAGCGGCATGATATTAGGAATAAGTGCGATAAACACCATCCTGACCGATTTAAACAGGAGCGCCATGACTAATGCGATTAGCAAAATCGCAAGAGAAATACTGATCGAGAGGTTTTTCACGAGATAGTGGGTTCCTTCAAGGAAAACGATGCTGGTTCCCGTCAGCGTTACCGTGTATTTTGATGGTGGAAAAATAGAATCTATTCTTGGATGCAAATCTGTCATTAGTTCATCCATTTCAAGGGTACCAATGTCTGCAATTTGTGCAGATATTCGGGTAATCGTTTTCGAAGAATCCAAGAAATTTCTCGTCACACTCGCCGCATCACCACTCCCGTTTGTTTTTTCTTCGGTACGTCGTGTATACGACCGAAGTTTCATCTTTTCATTGTTAGAAATCGGGAGGCGATACCCAGATTTTTTACCATTATTCAGCCCTTGCATTGCAAATTTAGTCGCATCTACAGCTGACATACTTTTACTGAATTCAGGGTATTCAGCAAGCAATCGCTGCATACGCTCTAACTTTTTTAGGTTGCGCAACGAAAGTGCATCGCCTTCCACACCGCAATCGATGAGCATTTCAAAAGGCATGACACCATTAAAATTATCTTCCAGCCAAGCGAGATCAATCAGCACTCTGTCGTTTTCAGGAAGGTCGTCGACGATGTTTCCCGTAGTATGAACTTGCACCATTCCGGCAATAGAAAAAGCCAATAGCAGAAGCGACACGAGGTACACGGTCCTTCTTTTATTTTGGACGAAATGAATGAATACCTGAACCACTTTATACACCCATTTACGGTCAAGATGAGAGGTTTGGCGGGGCGCCGGAGGAGGAAGAAGCGAAAGCAAAGTAGGGATCACAGAAATGCTTATCACAAAAACACCCAATATGTTTAAGGCGGCAATCGTACCGAAATGCTTTAATATCTCACTTTGGGTAAACATGAATGTCGCAAATCCCAACGCAGTTGTAATATTCGTGAGGAGCGTCGCGTTCCCGACTTTCGTAATCATTCGCTGCAGAGCCATGGCTTTGTTCCCATGCTTTTTAAATTCAGCGTGATATTTATTGACCAGGTAGATACAGTTGGGCACGCCTATGACGATGATCAAAGGAGGAATAAGCGACATTAAAAGTGTTAAGGGATAATCGAAAAACGCGATTGAACCCACAGACCAAACCACACCTATTGCAACAACACTTAAACAAACAACTGCTGTGACAAAATTCCTAAAAAACAGAAGTAACAAAAGAAAAGTAACGAAAAGAGCGGCGCCGATTAACAAACCTATTTCACCCTTGACTTTGTTTGTCATTTGGATTCTCACAAAAGGGAGTCCACTTATGTAAGTTCTGGTACCCGTTTTTATCTGCCAATTGTCAACCAGTTTTGTGATGTCCTCAACGACAGTGCCTCTGTCTTTAGAATTAAACAAATAAGGGTCTATAAAGACCATCATTAAAATTGCACCCGTATTTTCAGAATGAAGAACATCCTCAAAAAAAGGTAAGTTTCTCAATTGATCATAAAATATGTCTACACTGTCTTGAGACATTAAGGGGCCACCCCGAGTTAAATTAGAGGTTAAAGGAATAACCTTTAAAGTCGCATCTGAAGTGTCCTTTTGAACCGTAAAGGCATTGAATACCGTGAAAACAGAGTCAATAATTACGGTCTGCACACCCTCAATATCAACCCTGATATCTCGAATATCTTCTGAGAGTTCGAACCAATTCTGAAGTCCTTCTGACTTAAAAAGTGATGAATCTTCAACCCCGATTACTAGAAGGTTGCCCTCTGCCCCGAAATGCTTGAGAAACCTTTGATGATCAAGATAAGTGGAATCCGACTTAGGCAGAAGACCCTCAAATGAATAGATAAGGCGTAGTTCAGGAATGTATGTCCCTATGGAAGCTGTAGCACATCCTAATGCAACAAGCACTAGAAAACGATACCGTAAAATGAATGATGCTAATTTTGACCACATAAGGCCCGCAAAGAAACAACAGAGCAAGCCAGAGTTGGCTACCTTTGTCATCTATTTGCAATAATTCTATCAATTTCTCATCTGAAATGGAAACCTACGACGTCATTGTTATTGGAAGTGGTCCTGGAGGCTACGTAGCAGCGATCCGATCTGCGCAATTGGGGAACCGAACTGCTTTAATAGAGAAATACGCAACATTGGGAGGGACATGCCTGAATGTAGGGTGTATTCCATCGAAAGCATTGCTCGACAGTTCTGAACATTATCACCAAGCGAAGGAGCAGTTTTCTGCACATGGGATTGGGGTAGGCAGCCTTTCAATTGACTTCCCCCAAATGATCAGTCGCAAGGGAGAGGTTGTCAATCAAACGACAGCGGGGATTGATTTTCTCATGAAGAAAAACAACATTGATGTCCATCATGGCATGGGCGCTTTTGTAGATGCCCATACGGTTTCAGTGACTCCTTCAAAATCAGACACTTACAACTTGGCGGCAAAACATGTCATCATTGCAACGGGCTCAAAACCAAGTACACTTCCATTTATCGACATTGATAAAAAGCGAATAATCACGTCAACTGAAGCCCTGTCTCTTGCCAAACTTCCAAAATCTTTGGTGGTGATCGGAGGAGGTGTGATCGGTCTCGAGCTAGGATCTGTCTATGCACGCTTAGGAACGGAAGTCACCGTAATCGAATACATGGACTCCTTGATCGCATCGATGGATCGGACTATGGGCAAAGAACTTCTTCGTTCTTTGAAAAAATTAGGTGTCAAATTTCATCTCAAAACCGGTGTCAAAGAAGTCAAAGCCGCAGGAAAAAGCGTCACCATTAAGGCCGATAATAAAAAAGGAGAAGAATTGACTTTCAAAGCTGAATACTGCCTTGTAAGTGTAGGACGTACAGCATTTACAAATGGGCTCAACCTCGAAGCTGCTGGGATCACGACGGATGAGCGTGGCATGATTCCCGTCGACGAAAAACTCCGAACCACGCAACCTCATATTTTCGCAATTGGGGACGTCATTAAAGGAGCTATGCTCGCGCACAAAGCTGAAGAAGAAGGTGTTTTCGTCGCAGAAATAATCAACGGCGAGCATCCACACATTGATTACAATCTCATTCCGGGCGTTGTATATACTTGGCCAGAAGTAGCCTCAGTCGGTCGTACTGAAGAGCAACTGAAAGCGGAGGGGGTTGACTACAAGGTGGGGTCTTTCCCTTTTAAAGCGAGTGGCCGAGCGCGTGCGAGCATGGATACAGATGGCTTAGTGAAAGTCCTTGCACACGCCGAGAGTGATGAGATCTTAGGGGTTCACATGATCGGCCCGAGAGCCGCAGATATGATCGCTGAAGCAGTCGTGGCCATGGAATTTCGAGCTTCCGCTGAAGATATCTCACGCATGAGTCATGCCCATCCTACCTACACCGAGGCCCTGAAAGAGGCTGCCCTAGCTGCTACAGGAGATAGGGCACTTCACGTTTAATCCCTATACGTCAGCTTCGTGCACATCCCCGATTTAAGTAGCCTATGTGAAAGTGAATCTCACGTTGTTCTGCTTTTTGATCAATCCTCAAATCGTTCATGTTTATTAGGTATAGGCGTCAAGCGTGAACTTACCTTCAAAACATCAGAGCCGGGAATCCTCGATGCTTTAGAAAAATTTTCAAAGGAAGGAAGCGCATGGACATTTGGGTGGTTTGGGTATGATTTAAAAAATGACATAGAAAACCTAGAGACTCGAAATAAGGACGCTTTAGAGCACCCTGTACTTGCCTGGTGGGAACCGGAAATCGTCATTCAGTTTTCTGATGCCTCCGTCGAGGTTTTAAGTGGTGACATCAATGACCCAAGAGCACAAGAAGCGCTTCAAGCCATCCATCAAAAGGGAGAGATGAAAGACTGGGGAGAGATGGGGGAAATGGTTTGGTCTTGGGATAAAGGCAAATACTTACAGGCATTTGACGACGTAAAACACCTTATCCAAAACGGAGATGTGTATGAATTAAACCTATGCATGCCTCTCAAAGGAAAAGCTTCTCCTCATGCAAGCTGGCCTCTTTTCTGCCGTTTACAAAAACTGACACAGGCCCCTTTTAGCGGTTACTTACAATGCAGGTCTGCGCGTATTATGAGTGGCAGCCCTGAACGGTTTTTAAAACGTGAAGGAGACCGTTTAATGTCTCAACCGATTAAAGGCACCGTTCGAAGAGGACGTTCGGCTGATGAAGACGATGCGCTTATCGATGCGCTTCAAAGTAGCAAAAAAGAACGCGCAGAAAACGTCATGATTGTCGACCTCGTCCGAAACGACCTTAGCCGTGTCGCACAAAAAGCGACTGTAGAAGTCACTGAGCTATGTGGCATTCATTCTTTCCAAACTGTACACCAAATGGTGTCTACCATAGAGTGCAGACTCCGAAAAGACAAAGGGCTTTCTGACATCTTGCGCGCGACATTCCCGATGGGATCTATGACAGGCGCACCGAAATTATCAGCCATGAAGCATATCGACCGAATAGAGCCAGAAGGCAGAGGCGCCTATTCAGGTTCAATAGGCTATATCACCCCGTCGGGTGATTTTGACTTCAATGTTCTGATCCGATCACTCTTTCACAATTCAAAGACAGAGATGCTGGTCGCAAATGTCGGGGGAGCGATTACATCACTTAGCGACGCGCATGAAGAATACGAAGAATGCATGCTAAAGGCTGACGCGATTGTCAAGGCAGTAAGCAATAAATGAGTCCTTCTAAATGGATTCCTCTATCAATTTAACCACAGTATACGCTTGTAAACCTTAACTTTACACATCACACCACACATGAAAACGCGCCGCCATCTTATTTCCCGATTTGAAAAGGATTTGACAAAATGCCAGGTTGTGGACGGGGAACTCATTATTGCAGCATGTAGTGGCGGAGTGGATTCGATGTGCCTCGCCAATGCACTCTTAAAAGCAGGCGCTAAATTTGAAGTTGCACACGTGAATTTTCAATTGAGAGGCGCGGACAGTCAGGCAGATGCAAAAAATGTTCAGGATTGGTGTGACGCAAATGGCGTCGTGTACCACATCAAACAATTGCCCGCTGAAGCGGAGGCGACTCGGAAAGGAGATGGAATACAAGATGCAGCAAGGCGTCTAAGATATGCTTGGTTTGAGGAATTAAGAATAGCGCGAGGGGCAGCCTGTGTCGCCGTGGCGCACCATTTGAAAGACCAAACTGAAACGCTACTGATTCAACTTCTTAGAGGTGTTTCCCCTTCTTCTTTGGGAGGCATGTCACCCAGAAACGTGAACGTTATTCGACCTTTTCTAAGCTGGAGCCAAGAAGAAATTGAGGCGTGGGTCGCTCTGGATAGTGTCCCTTTCAGAGAGGACAAATCAAATCAAAGTCCCAAGTATTTGAGAAATCGAATCCGAAACGAGGTATTGCCATTGCTAGAATCCATCCGTCCTGGCTCCGTCACTCACATCGCCGAATGGGCCGATAGATTAAGGTCACAGGCGATTGCAGTAGAAAGTTCGATCAGTGATGCCACACGTGATATTGTGAGATTTTCAGACATCGAATACAATGCATATGATGGAGAAATCTGTCGCATTAACCTGAAGGCTTTGTGGGATTCGTCCTGGGGAGAACAAGTTTTCGACCGATTGCTCGCTGAGAGACATTGGCCCTACAGGGCAAGAAAAGAAGCCTACACTTTAGGCCAAGCATCGATAGGCGCCGAGATGACTTATGAGTCTGATGCGCTGACGCGTGAGAGAGACTTCATCTTGTTGCGAAACATCTCTTTGGAACACCCCACTTCAGACGTAAATTCTGAATGCGAAATCTCTTCAGAAGTGGGACGTTGCGAAAGTCTAAGTTGGCGGAGTGAAATAAATAACAACATCTCGGTTCCACCTCCCCAGCCAAACATTCTATGGATTGATTTGGACGCTTTAAAATACCCACTTCTTTGGCGCTTTTGGAGAGAGGGTGACAAATTAGAACCCAGTGGCATGTCTGGAACTGTCAATCTTAGTGACCTCCTGACGCAATGGAAGATCCCTCATATTTCAAGAAAAAACGCGCGCGTTTTGGCAGATTCAAGCGGTCAAATATTGTGGGTTTTCGTATCAAGTGAGATTGGCGACAAATCTAGAATATCAAGAAATGTCCAACTTACAGAAGGATTAAAAAAACTTATCTTAGAGGCCACACCTACAGCGTAAGTTCAATATTTCTGGGAAATCCCTATAAATCTTAAAGAGGCGCGTAATTAAAAAGATACGTTTATCTTTATCACTCAAGAAAAATGAGATTATGAACCGCATTCATACAGCTTTACTTGCAATTTTTTGCATGACAAACATGAGTATTTCAGCTCAAATCGAGGACCCGATTTCTTGGGAGATTAGCCTCTATGAAACAGCTGTAGAAGGCCAAATCGAAGTTATTTATAACGCTTCGCTCGACCCTTGCTGGCATATCTATTCGCAGTTTTTAGACAGTGATGACGGACCTATTGCGACAGCATTTTATAACGAAGCGAACGAAATAATCGAAGGCGTTACAGAGTGCGAACCCTACATGGCATACGATCCAAACTTCATGATGGATCTGAAATATTTTAAAGAGGAGGCTTACTGGAGTTCGCTTGTCAACCTTTCTGATTTAGCGTCTACAGATACCTTAAAAGGATCGCTTTTGTACATGGTTTGTGACGCCACCATGTGCCTCCCTCCCACCGATGTTTATTATGCACTCCCGCTTTCAGAATTAAAACCAGCTGTTTCTAAACCTGACCTATGTCCACCATCCAAACACCTTTGTAAAGAAGACAGTCACGGAGAAGAAGACAGTCACGGAGAAGAAGACAGTCAAGATGAAGGCGGATTGATTTGGATTTTCTTCATGGGCTTTGGGTTGGGATTTGCGGCATTACTTACGCCGTGTGTATTCCCTATGATACCCATGACTGTGAGCTTTTTCACAAAAACCAGTAAGACCAGAGCGCAAGGAATAAAGAACGCCTTGCTGTATGGGTTCTTTATCATTTTCATCTATACTGGTCTGGGGCTCGCACTCACAGCTATATTCGGAGTAGATATTATGAATGTGATCTCTACAGATCCTTTTTTCAACGTCGGGCTATTCATTCTGTTATTGATTTTCGGAATGAGTTTTTTGGGTGCCTTTGAAATCCAATTGCCCCAAAGCTGGGCAAACAAAGCTGATGCAGCTTCCGACAGGGGTGGGATTATTGGGATTTTCTTTATGGCTGCGACATTGGCAATCGTTTCTTTCTCCTGCACAGGTCCACTTATTGGAGGGGCTTTGGCGGGTGCCGCTACAGGATCATTCGCTGCTCCCACTGCGGTCATGTTGGGTTTCTCTATTGCGCTTTCTATTCCGTTTATGCTGTTCAGTGCATTCCCAGGATGGCTCAACTCACTTCCTTCATCTGGAGGTTGGCTTAATACAGTGAAAGTTGTTTTAGGTCTTCTCGAAATCGGATTCGCCTTTAAATTCTTGAGCAATGCAGATCTCGTACTTCAATTGGGTTTACTCCAAAGAGAACTCTTTATTGCAATTTGGATTGCGATCTCTCTTGTGATAGCAATCTATCTCTTTGGATGGATTACGCTCCCTCACGATAGCAAAACAGAACGCATTGGCGTCTTTAGATTTGGTACAGGCATGGTGTTCTTTACGCTTGGGATTTACCTGATTCCAGGAATGTGGGGCGCGCCTGTAAATCTCATTTCTGGCTTCCCTCCTCCACTATTTTACAGTGAATCGGGAGGCAGTAGTGGTGGGTCTTCTGGCGATCATGACAGTGGGTATGTCGAGGCGCATTATCGTGATTATGATGAAGCGATGTCAGTAGCCATAGCCCAAAACAAACCGCTACTTCTAGACTTTACTGGGTGGGCTTGTGTAAACTGCAGAAAAATGGAAGAGCAGGTTTGGACTGACAAAAGAGTCTCTAAAATTTTAAATGAAGACGTCATCTTAGTCTCCTTGTACGTTGACGACAGAACAAAGCTCCCAGAAGAAGAATGGAGTTTGGAAGAATACGGTGGGAAAGAATTTCACATTAGAACGATTGGAAAAAAATGGTCTTATTTGCAGGCGTCTCAATTCGATAGAAATGCACAACCATTCTATGTTCTCTTAGATCACAATGGAACGCAAATAGGCGGTTCTGCTGGTTATGACCCCAATCCCGATGCGTTTCTAGAATACCTTAACGATGCGCTCGCAAAGTTTTAGAGCACGACCGTAAAGTCAAAATAAAAATGCGTCTTTGTTGTTGCACTTTCGCAACATGTTGAACGTATCCCTTTTACCCCATACCTTAGATGTTATGTCAGTAGCACGCACACATTTTCGAGAAGCATTATCTCTTCTTTCTAGTTTGATTGAGGATGATCCATTTATCACATCCATTGATTCTGCTTCTGACAGCATCAGTGAGTGTCTACGCTCAGGCGGAAAAATACTTTGTTGCGGAAACGGTGGATCTATGAGCGATGCTATGCATTTTGCGGAAGAACTCTCTGGAAGATTTCGAGAAGACAGACCCGCATATGCAGCCATCGCAATAAGTAGTCCTGCGCACATCACGTGTGTTGCAAATGATTATGGATATGACAAGGTGTTTTCGAGAGCTGTTGAAGCCCTTGGGCGGCCTGGAGATATTTTGCTGGCCATCACGACGAGTGGAAACAGTCCAAACATTATCGAAGCTGCCCGTTCAGCCAAATCTGCAGGCATGAATGTTGTGGCTCTAACGGGAAAAGACGGTGGACAACTTGCCGAAGAATCTTTAGCGACTCACGAAATACGTATTCCTTGGGATGGCTATTCTGACCGGATACAAGAAGTGCACATTAAGTGTATTCACGCCATGATTGATTCCGTAGAGAAGTCGCTCGCGTAACAACACCCAAAGACATGATCGTATCTACTTTTGGTTTTGCCGGCTCACCCGGCTCGCCTTCTTTTGTGCGCGTAGAATTGAGAATTGAGAGAGGAATTCTATTTCGCATATCAGGACTCAGTTCGCAAGCAGCCAAGGCTTCCTCAGCTAGAATTCGTTCGGCTTTGATGTCATGTGGACAGCGTTGGCCGGGAAAAGCCATTACTGTCAACATCGCGCCTGCGGAAGTCTCTAGAACATCAACAGCATATGATTTGCCTGTGACGCTCGCAATATTAGCTTCTCAGGGGATCATCCCTAAATCAAGTCTTTCATTTCTTGCTTCTGCTGGAGAGTTGGGATTAGATGGATCTATTCGCCCTTGGCAAACAACAATCTTCGAAAGCGCCCTCAACATATCCTCCCAACTGTCCGATGAACATCACATCTCTCATCTTATTTCACCACCTCTCCCCCACAACCAAAAATTAACCTATCCACATTCCACATTTTCACACCTCCAAGAACTGATTACGTATTTTAAATCGACCCCGAATACGCCTAAAATAAAAATGAGTGCATCTCCTAAAAATCCAGCTGTGACGCAATCAGTATATTCATCTAGAAAAATCACATTTGAAAACATTAAAGGCGAGCACACTGCAAAACGTCGCGCCACAATAGCCGCAGCTGGTGCGCACGACTTAATCATGCTTGGACCTCCCGGGTCAGGAAAAACAGTACTTGCAAAGTGTATTCACTCACTGCTCCCGGACCTATCACCTGAGCAAATAGATGAATGTGGTGCTATCTATGCTGCTGCTGGGCAAGCATTTAATACACACGGTTCCCGACCACCCTGGCAATCGCCACATTCATCAACAAACTTAAATGGACTTATCGGTGCATGGCGCACTCAGAAATCCCGAGGCATTGTCCCAGGATCTTGGAGCTTGGCTCACAATGGGGTACTCTTTTTGGATGAATTTGCAGAATTCGCAAGAGGTACTTTAGAGGCTTGCAGGTCCCCTTTAGAATCTCACACGATTTCATTGGTAAGGGCCTCAGGGACAACTGAACTCCCAGCTTCTGCTTTACTTATTGCAGCACTTAATCCATGCCCATGTGGAAGAGGTTTGGGTCGTAAAAACTCATGTGCGTGTCAAGATGCTGAAGTAAAACGCTATCTGAAGAAAATTTCCGGTCCCATTGCCGATCGTATTGCTATTCATATTGAAGTTGGCCATGAAAACGAAGATTTCACGGCATCATTTGCGACATCAAATCAGAATATTACGTGGTCTTCTGCCCGCGCCAAAGTAGCAAGAGTTCGTAAATGGGATAGAAAACATGTCGGGAAAGACCGAATAAAGCACGGACCACAGATGACAAACGAAGCCACAAACCTCTTCAACGCATGCAGAGCTAACCTCAAGCTTTCGTATCGGGGATTAAATCATGTCCGTAATGTTGCGCTTACCGCAGCATTGGTAGATAATAGTCCCACGATAGAAATTGAGCACATCGCAGAGGCCGGAGCGGGTAGATTGTTCGATAGACCGACTTGGCTTCGTTAAATTCGCATTATGAAAACCCCACATCCCCTCATCCTTCCTGCAAGAGGAAAATCACCTTTAATAGACGATTCCGTTTGGCTTGCGCCTAACTGCACGATTGTTGGAGAAGTGACACTTGGCGTCGAAAGTACGGTATGGTTTGGCGCTGTAGTAAGAGGAGATGTCGCATCCATTACCGTCGGAGCGCGAGTAAATATCCAAGATGGCGCAATCATACATGGCACATATGGCAAATCACAAACCGTTCTTGAGGATAGAGTCAGCATTGGTCACAACGCCGTTGTTCATGGTGCTAGAGTTTGCAAGGGTGCACTTATAGGGATGAGTGCCGTTGTGATGGACAATGTTGTGGTAGGTGAGGGATCAGTTGTTGCAGCTGGTGCAGTGGTGCTTGAAGGAACCGATATTCCACCACACACTTTATTTGCAGGAGTTCCGGCCAAGCGCAGAGGTCCCGTGAAATCTGAACTAGCTGAGCATTTGAGTGCTACTGCAGATCGATACGTCGAATACGCGGGATGGTTCAGAGGTGGCAAGCAAATTTTATAACACCACCTCTTCCAATGTAAGGTCGTCGCCAAAGAAATGACGGGCACTAAACTTGAAGTTCTCAGTGAGATCCGAAACTTGAAAATGATGTCCCTCCAGTTGATTTGATACGTGCTCTATTTCTTCTATTTCAGTTAATACGGATTTCAATGTTTCAGCCACAATGGATGGTGAATCAATGACTGAGACTCTCGAAGGAAGTAAGTTTTTTACTTCACTTTTAATGAGTGGGTAGTGGGTACATCCCAGTATGATCGAATCGATATTATTAAAGGTGTTATCTGAAAAATACGCATCCAATACCGCTTGAGGGATACTGTCGTTGAAGAATCCTTCTTCTATCGCTGAAGCAAGGAGGGGGGTTGCTTTAGAGATTAATTCAACATTGGAACTTAGATCATTAAAGCAACGGTGGTAGAGTCCTGAAGCAATTGTCGCGCGAGTGCCTATGAGTCCTACCTGGCAGGCCTCGATGCAATTGTGACTTAAGTGTTTCACTACAGGAGTCACCATATCGATGACTGGAATCTTTGGACCTACTTCTGAGATGATTGCCTGGAGCGCGTTACTTGAAGCGGAGTTACAAGCAACGACAATTGCTTTGCACCCACTTTTCACCAAATGTCTCGCTATTCTCGTTGAATATCTTTGTATTAACTCAGGTGATTTCTCTCCATATGGAAGGTGAGCCGTATCTCCAAAATACAGGATAGGCTCCTCTGGAAGAAGGTCATGAATTGCACGGGCAACGGTAAGACCACCTATACCAGAATCAAATACACCTATGGGACGTAAACTGCTCAAGCAGTTTTACATTCCGAGCTTGGTGCGCACAAGGTCGGTAACATCTTCACCCCCGTTGTAAAGGGTAGCACCCATGCTCGAGTCAAAAATATAAGTGAACCCGTGCTCTGAACCGACAGCTTCAATTGCATCGCGAACACGGCTTATCATTGGTGAGAGAAGTGACTCCTCAAGTCCCGAAAGCTCTGCTTGCACAGTAGTCCCAAACTCTTGAAGACCTTGGTCCAAACTTTGAATCTCACGTTCTTTTGACTCACGTATCGCTGCAGGCCAAGTCTCAGCTTTTGCCTGATATTCAGCGTATTTTGTTTGAAGATCTTCCTGCATTCGTGTCATTTCTTTCTCAAATTCCATTGCTGAAGTCTCAATTGAAGCTTGCGCTGCGGCACGCTCCGGAAGGTTCAGTAATAAATTTTGTGCGTCAATGTGACCAAATTTTTGAGCCAAAGCTCCAAATGACATTAGGCCGATTAAGCCGAAAAGTAGTAAGAATTGTTTCATAAAATTATTTGATTGCATTTAAGAGATTATTGTTTTGGTGTTTTTGATCCACCTGACCCACCTCGTGCTCTGTCCATGGTTGAACGACCAGCATTTTTTGCACTTTCACGGGCGTTATTAATAGCATCTTGACCTCTTCCAACAGCACCTCCATCACCTTTTTCATCCTTTTCTACCTCGATTGTTTCTCCTGGCACAAAGCCAAGCTTTTTAATGAGACGGTCTGAGATATCATATTTTGGGTTTGTGTAAAGCATGTTGCTCTGATTTGATTTGTCGAACACAACCATGTATCCAGACCCCCCAGCAATATCTTTCAGTGATTCAAAAATACTAAGTTGAATCGGTTCTATCAGCTCTTGCCGTTTTAAGAAAAGCTCTCCCTCAACACCGAACTTCTGCTTTTGCATTTCTTTTGCTTCCCCACGTTTTTTAATAATTTCTTGTTCTCGTTTGACACGCATTTCCTTAGTAAGGAGGACACGTTCAGCACGATAAGCGACTTCTAGACGATCTGCAGCCTCAAGCTTGGCCTCAATCTCTGCCTGCCAGTCAATCGCATACGTGTTAAGCTCTTGCTGCGCAGTCGCGTAATCAGGCATGTGTAGAAGAACATAGTCCGAGTCAATATATGCGAATTTTTGCGCATTTGCAGCTTGAGGCGCAAAGGACAAAATCGCTATTGCCAAACATGCTGTGGCAAATTTATATGTTGAAAAAAGTCGTGACATCTTGAAATAATTCTTTGCGAAGTTAATAAAGCAGTGCGTGCTTGCTTAACTGTTAACGTAATTTAATGCCAATCATTGTTATAGTTCACCCATATTCATTCCCATACTAAAGTGGAATTGACCTCTCGACATCGTTGGGACTGCCTCAACATCGTCCAGTCTCCAACCATAGTCTAGTCCCAAAAGACCGAACATTGGCAGGAATATTCTCAGTCCAACGCCAGCAGATCTATAGACCTGAAAAGGATTAAAGGCGCGTGCGTCCTGCCAAGTTTGCCCCCCCTCTAGGAAGGCAAGAGTGAAGATCGTTGCACTTGGGTTCGTGGATAAAGGATAGCGAAGTTCAGCCGAGTACTTGGCAACGACAGGAGCGCCCGTGTTTGCATTGGGAGATGTCAAGGACAGATCATCGTATCCGCGCAAGTTGATGATTTCTCTTCCGTCCAGTGTATATCCACTTAAAAAGACACCCCCAAGGTAAAATCTTTCAAATGGAGAGAGGGGGACAGCTCGGTCATACTGACCTATGAGCCCCACCCCGGCAGCAACTTTAAGCACCAGCGTTCTTGGATTCTCTCCTCCACTGCGTGACAATGGCGTATACCATTCTGCTTTGAATTTCCATTTGTGGTACTCCACCCACTTATATTGTTCTTCAAGAGAAAGGCCTTCATAATAGCCCTCTGGTCTAAACATACTGTATGGAACCGTTGCTGTAACACTTACCTCTACATTTGAACCCCAAGTTGGATATATCGGGTCGCTTATCGAGTTTCGTCCTAGAGAAATGTTCGCGGCAAGGTTGTTCGCTCTACCGTTGGAGAAGCTGAAGAATGAACCGAAATTATCGAGGTTGAAATTTTGGTATGACAGTGAGGAGCGGAATAGGAACCAGTCGTCTGGCTTTTTCAACCTTTTCCCCAATCCGATTTTGACCCCGATGATTTCAAGGGAATTACGTAACTCATTAATTTCACCATCGATACGTTTGGGTTGCCCATTTGATTGTACCGATTTCGACAGAGCTACACTGAGAGAAGTGGGTTCTTTACCCCCTAACCAACTCTCAACAAAGCTCATGTTGTAACTCTGAAAATAGAGCCCGTTTGACTGAGCACGTATACTTACGCTCTGACCATCTCCTGTAGGAATGGGACGCCACGAATCCCTTTTAAACATTTTCTTGGATGAGAAATTTGTGAAGGTCAGTCCGAGAGAACCCACAACACGCCCCCCGCCCCAGCCTCCACTCAGCTCTATTTGGTCCGATGGTTTTTCCTCAACTTTATATTCGATATCCACTGTTCCAGTCTCTGGATGTTGAATCGGATTGATTCCAAAGGCCTCAGGGTTAAAGTAGTTTAATTGAGAAAGCTCACGCTGTGTTCTAATGATATCTGTACGACTGAATAAATCACCTGGGCGCGTTCGAATTTCACGATAAATAACATGATCGTTTGTCTTCGTATTTCCTTCTACAAGAATCTTTCCGATTCGAAATTGCTGACCCTCCATCATTCGCACCTCAATATCGATCGTATCATTTTCTACCCTTTGTTCGATAGGCATCGCTCGAAACGTGAGGTAACCATCGTCTTGGTAAAGAGAACTCAAATCCATTCCCTTTGGATCCATAAACACACGCGTCTCAAGGTGTGAGAGAGAGTAAACATCACCTTTACGTATCCCTAATATTGAATCGAGTTGGGTGGATCGATATTTTGTGTTCCCCGTAAAAGATATATTTCCAAAACGGAATTGATTTCCCTCTTCGATATCGAGTGTCAGTGCGACAAGTCCTTCCTCAGTTCTATAGATGGAATCGTTTGTAATTCTTGCATTTCTATAGCCCTCATTGTTATACAAGGCAATAATCGCCTGTTGATCCGTTTCGAAATCCTTCGGGATGTATTTAGATGACTTGTAAAATCTCCACCACTTCTTTTCTTTGGTGGATTTCATTTTACGTTTGACTTTGTCAGTCTCAAACGCATGAATACCATTAAGCGTAATCTGGTCTACCTTAATTTTTGTTCCCTTGTCTATATTCACTCTCACAATCGTGCCATTTGAAAACGTCGAATCGACCTCTTGGACAATATCCACATCGATGTCTAGAAAGCCCTTGTCACGATAATGATCTTTAATACGTTTAGTAGCGACTGCCAGGACGTTTTCATTGACGATCCGGCCCGTGGTGAAATCAATCTTCCCTCGAACCGTTTCCTGCTCCGATCTATTCACTCCTGCAATGCTGTATCTTGTAAGGCGAGGCAATTCTTTCACACGAATGATCAGATATACATCACGGTCCCTTAGTTCAGCTGCCTCGATGCTGATATCTGCAAAAAGATCCTGATTCCAAAGACTCTTGATCGCGTCCCCAAGCATCTCACCTGGAATTGTAATTGACGCGCCAATTTGAAGTGCACTAAATAACTTGATGGCCTGCACATCTGTGTATTCTGCTCCTAAAACAGTAATACCTCCTATGCGATATTCTTGTGGTATACTTAAATCTAGCACTTCGAGAGCACTCCGATCATGCGATTGACCTAAAGAAAGAAAACACGGTAGCACAAGGGCTATCGCAAGCAAAAATGCTCTCATTTATCAGTCTGTTGTGGAACTCCGCCGAAGCGACGTTCTCGGTTTTGAAAATCATAAATAGCTGCGAGAAAATGTTCTCGACGAAAATCAGGCCAAAGTACGGGCGTAAAGTGGAATTCTGTATACGCTAACTGCCACAACATGAAATTACTTATCCTATGTTCTCCTGAGGTCCTTATCATAAGTTCGGGGTCAGGAATGCCAGCTGTCTTTAAATAGCTTTCGAACATCTCTGGATTCACATCATCTTCACTGACACCATCCCTAATAATATCTTTTATAGCCTCAATAAGCTCCCACTTTGAGCTATAGTTTAAAGCTAAAATTAAGTCCAAACGATGAGGCTCCGGATTTAATTCAGATGTAGACTTCAGTTGAACTTGACAATCTTTTGGAAGTGCCTTTATATCTCCTATGGTGCTAAGACACACACCCTTTCCTTTTAAATCTTCTGTTTCCTTCACAAGTGTTGTCACCAAAAGATCCATCAGTGCAGCGACCTCTTCCTTAGGTCGATTCCAGTTCTCGGTACTGAAGGCATATAGCGTCAAGTATCTCACCCCAGTTTGCAAGGCGGCCTCAACAACAGCCCGAACAGATTCTACACCATTAAGATGTCCAAAAATTCTTTCTTCACCCCTGTTTTTTGCCCATCTTCCATTCCCATCCATGATAATGGCGATATGCTTAGGCATTTCATTTGGGTTTATCCCTGTCGAAAGAAGCAGATCAAGACGGTCTTTCATTTCCGCTTCTGTCATTTGGAAATCACTCATTGTTCCCAGCAAGATGTCGGCTTTTTACTCACTCGGAAAGCAATTGATGCAAGGAAAAAACCATACTTGTCATCAAGCCCTGAATCTCCGCGTTGAAGACCTTGAGAAGTAGAAAGTTCGTCGGGAAGGTCTAAAATTCTGTCAGCCATTTCAAGTGCGAGTTCACCTCTGGCTTGTCTCAGCTCTACAGGGTTTACATACGACGTGCTTACATCATCTAAATAATCCGTCCACGTTTTCCTAAGCCCCCACTCCATTTGAAATGCGATTGCCGGCCCCAGATTCACTTTGAACCCCATACCGAATGGAAGCGCAATACCATTGAGTTTATAGGGATCATTCCCGAATGTCCATCCTTGTCCTTCTGTGCCGAGAGGTTGCAATGGGTGCCAATTCCCATAGCTGTCCATTGCTTCGGGATCGTGCGTAAAATATGCGATCCCTGCGGTGAGGTACCCTGTCAATCTGTGGTCGGTATTCCCCATGACATGATCGATGTAATTGATCTCACCTGAGACAGAAAACTCGACCAGTTTATTTCTAAAATGCAGATTTCGATTCTGAGTCCAAGCATTGTTACTGTCCTCATCCCATGCTTCAATCGTGCCTTGAAGAAGTTGTAACCTAATACCTATTCTAGAATTAATGTTGTGCCTAAAGTATCCACCTTGAACGACATGATGTCTTCCTGCCAAAGGATTCGACGGATTTAAATCCCCCAAGTAATAAGTGGTACCTATCTGATATCCAATTTCTTTTGAGCCACCTTGAAAAATTTGGGCAAACGAATCAAATGCAAATGTGGCCATGAATAGGCACATCAGAATTTTTAGATACGTTGTTGGTTGTTGTTTAGTGGCGGTCATAGTGTGTGTACTAACGCACGAAAGTAGTGGAGATTGTGCTTTGTTTCAATGCTCACGTGGATCAATTCCCCAATGCATCTTTGAACGTAGGGTGTGAAAGAAGTTTTGATGTTCCAAATTGACAAACCTCACTTTAAATGGCGCGGGCTTGACTCGCACTTTACATTTTGGCGAAATGTGATAGGATCTGCTATCGAGAGAAAGAAGATAACTCGCGTCTCTTCCATCAGGAGACAGCGTAATTTCGCCTTCAAGAGGAACGACAAGGGGTCGATTTGTAAGGTTATGCGGGGCCAAAGGTGTAATCACAGCAACATCGGAGCTTGGCGATATTATAGGCCCTCCAGCACTTAGGCTATATGCTGTAGAACCGGTAGCCGTGGAGACAAGTAATCCATCCGCCCAATATGTATTCACTAATTTTTCGTTTCTATAGACCTCCACAACGACCATGCTCGCGGTATCATTCTTGTGAATCGAAACTTCATTGAGTGCGTAGGGGAAGTTCCCAAAATCCATACCTTCCGCCTCAATTTTAAAAAGCGCACGCTCGTCAATCCAAGTTGTCCCGTTAACAATAGAATCCATCGCCTGATCGATTGAGTCTGTCCCTACATTAGACAGAAATCCAAGCGTACCCGTATTGATCCCCATGATGGGAACACCCAGTATCGAAGCCAAAGTAACACACTCCAAAAAGGTGCCATCTCCTCCCACAGAGAAAATGATATCACAGCCTTTTAATTCATGAGAATCCGAAAAGGTTCCCAATGATTCAGGCAAATACATAGACTGCTCGAGAAAAGTTCTAAACTCGCCGTAAAAAAGCGCAGTTGAATCAATTGCTATAATCCTATCCACCAGATGCTTTACAGCATCGTTGTGTTTCAGTTGGAAGGGTTTACCAAATAGAGCTATTCGCATGATTAAAAATTATATCAAGACTCGAGATAACGCATAAAAGCGTCAAACTTGTTGCGGATTTCATCCTCAACCTCGGGCGAATTATAGAAATTTAAAACTTTAAAGTCAAACCTCTCAAAAGAAGCGATAATCGTAGCGATGTTCGTGGTATTTACTTTCAAGGATACGACCAAATCACCAGAATCGAGATGATTCATATTGAAACTTGTAATCCGGGTGCCGTTCTCTTCTACGATACGAGATATTTTTGACAAACTGTAATTCGCCGCAGGGATTTCCAAAACGACAATACTCCCCTCTAACGCCCATCCAGCTTCTTGAGCAAAAAAGTTCAAGATTGACCCTCTGTCAATACAACCCATATACTTTCCTTGAATCACAACGGGAAGGACATCAATTTTGGCCTGAGCCATTTGGGCTATAACTTCATAAATATGAATGTTTGGGTCCACAAATATGGGGTGGGTATCCACTTCTGCGAGTACAGCATCTTTGTCACATTCCAGCAAATCTTCTTCATTAATAAGCCCCTTAAACATATCCTCAACGACCAACGGGAGGTGAGAAACCTTATATTCATCCATCAATTGTATGGCGCTAGACACAGTGTCAATAGGGAGTAAAAGAGGAAGGTCCGAAGTTAGAAGTTGCTGGGCTCTCATGAGTTAATTTTGCCAAATGTCAGACACCTCGAAGATACAAAATTTAACGTTGAACACTAGACTTAGTGTCAATGTAAATAAAATTGCTACCCTGCGAAACGCGAGAGGGGGTTCGGTCCCAAATGTCATGCTTGCTGCTGAACGGATCCAATCGTACGGTGCAGAGGGTATAACTGTACATCCACGACCCGATGAACGCCATATAACCTATCAGGATGTAAGGGATTTACGGTCCGTTGTAAATTGTGAATTCAATATTGAAGGGTATCCCTCTGAAGATTTTATAGCACTCGTTCTTGAAGTAAAACCGGAGCAAGTAACACTTGTGCCTGACCCACCAGATTTACTAACAAGTAACGCGGGGTGGGATACCGTTAGTAATCTTGAGTTCTTAACTGGTGTTTTGGTTCAATTTTCTAATGCTGGGATTCGTACAAGTCTATTCATGGATACCTCAGATGAAGGAATAAGGGCTGCAGCGTTAACTGGCACAGATAGAATCGAACTCTACACAGAAGCTTTCGCGATTAAACATCCCCAAATTGGCGCAGACGCAGCCATTCCATATGCCAGAGCCTCAGCATTGGCGCACGCATTAGGCATGGGCGTAAACGCGGGGCACGATCTTGATTTGTCAAATCTCCGAGACTTCTCACAAAACGTTCCCTTTCTAGATGAAGTAAGCATAGGGCATGCACTCATTTCAGACGCACTCTACTTTGGTCTCTCAAATACCGTTGAAAAATATCTCTCCTGCCTTGAATAAACCAGTCACATTACATCGTCGCATTATTGGAGACTCCGACGCTCCAGACCTTATCATCCTGCATGGGTTATTAGGCAGTGCGGACAATTGGCTCACACTCGCCAAACGATATTCAGAAAATTTCAGAGTTCACCTCGTAGATGCACGCAATCACGGCCAAAGCCCCAAAAGTGACACACACAATTATCCAGCGATGTCTGACGATTTACTTGGATATTTGAATGAACATCAGATTGAAAAGACGGCAATAATAGGGCACAGTATGGGAGGCAAAACAGCCATGACTTTCGCCGAAGACCATCCTGAAAGGATCACTAAGTTAATCATCGCAGATATCGCTCCAAGAACTTACCTCCCTCATCACGGTCACATCTTTGAAGCTTTAAAAAAAACCTCGCCAGAAAAAGCCACTTCCCGAGAGGAAGTTTCGCTGGACTTAAAATCAAGTCTGGGAAATGACAGTGTATTAATCCCATTTTTAATGAAAAGTTTAAGACGCGAAAAAAGTGGAGGTTTCTCGTGGAGGTTTAATGTCGATGTCCTGAGTAAGACAATTCTCCGTATTACAGAAAAAATAGATCTGACCATCAACACCCTTCCAACACTGTTTATATACGGTCGGAAATCTGAATATGTAAACGAAGGAGATATCTCAGAAGTCGAAAGCCTATACCTGCAACTAGAAACCGCGAGTTTAGAAAATTCTGGACATTGGCTTCACGCGCAGGAGCCTGAATTGTTTTTTGAAATCACAAGTGAATTCTTAAGCTAGCTATTTTTTTTGACTCACCCACTGGTGGCCTTTAACCATCGACGGTAGGCATTAAATAGTTTTGATCGAGACACGAAGCCGATGTATTTGCCCTTAGAATCGATAACCGGAAGATTCCATGCCCCGCTGCTCTCAAACTTAGACATCACAGCATCCATTTTGTCATCGAGAACAATCAGTTTATCGGGAACGACCATTAAGTCAAGAACTGTGACAGAATCATATCGATCTCTGTCAAACATAATTTCACGTATATCTTGAAGGTCAATTAAGCCCTTAAGCATACCTCTTTTATCCACTACAGGATGGAGATTACGTTGGCTTTTTGCTATAACACGAACTAAAACACCCAATGTGTTTTCTGGCATGACAGGGATAAAATCTGTCTCGATTTCATCCGTGAGTGTCATAAGCGTGAGCACATTTTGGTCTTTATCATGGGTCAATAACTCTCCTCTTTCAGCCAGTTCGTGAGTGTAAATGCTGTTTTTGACTAGAAATTTAGACACCAAATAGCTGATAGCTGCACAGAGCATTAACGGTACGAAGAGTTCATACCCGCCACTGATTTCTGAAGCCAGAAATATGGCTGTCAACGGGGCGTGAAGTACCCCAGCTGTCATGCCACCTATCCCTGCCAAAACAGCATTGCCTATCGGTATCGTGTCTGGTCCAAAAATAAGATTTGTAGACAAAGCAAAAATGTAACCGAGGAGGGCACCGCCGAAAATAGCAGGCGCAAATACCCCCGCAACACCACCAGCACCAACTGTAAGCCCTGTGAGAATAGGTTTTAAAGCCCAAGCAATAAATAGAACGCCTAACAATGTAAGACCTTGGGCATTGATCTGTGGTATGAGTTCGTTTGCCAGTGCATCAGAATACCCCATAAAGAGTGAATTTACAACTTCATAACCTTCACCATATAACGAGGGAAAACTTGCGACAGCCCAGCCAACAATTACACCTGAGCAAAGAATTCTTGTGAGGGGTGTTTTGAACCGTGAAACTGCCCGTGAAGATAAAAGGTAAAGGCGCGTGAAAACGACTGAACCAAGGCCTGCAAACAAGCCGAGAGAAATGTAAAATGGCAAACGGTTAATAGCAAAGGGAGATAGTTTTGTGACGGCCAAAATATCTTCACCTTCAATCAGAAAATAAGCCGTTAGAAGTGATGCCAAAGACGCGAATATGAGGGGAACCAAACTCGCAGCAGTTAGGTCTATCATGATCACTTCCACAGCAAATAGAAGCGCAGCTACGGGAGCCTTAAACATGGCTGCCAATGACGCTGTTGCAGCGCATGCGATAAGCAATCTGCGGCGTTGGAAGTTCTTCTTCGTCCGTGAAGCAAGTTCGGAACCAATTGTTGCCCCAGCCTGAACTGCAGGTGCCTCAAGGCCACCAGAACCTCCAAACCCCACAGACAAAATACTGGTGACTACAGGTGCAAAAAGCCAAGTCCGTTTTAAAGCTCCTCGCCTTGTAGAAAGGGCATGCAGGGTTGCAGGAATACCACCACCGGGATGAACACCTCCAAGAACTTTACGCACAAACCAAGCAGTCAGCAACAACCCTATTATCGGACCAAAACCCAAAAGAGGAGACCAACCGGAGTAGGTTTGGGCTGAGAAAATGCCTGACCTAATGAAACTCACGCCATTCTTAAGCAAGACAGCCACGAGCCCCGCAAGAACGCCCACTGCACTTGCCCATAGTAATATAGCCCGATCCGACTTCAGGAATTCCCAAGCCTTAGAACTTAGGATGTTAATCATACTCTAATACTTACAATAAGAACATCATCAACCTGTTCTTCTTTCGATTTCCAATCATCGAATACACGAGAAAATTCGTCGTTGTGTTCCGAAATTGGCAGCATAGAAACCCGAATAATCAGTTCTCTAAACCTTCTGCGCATAAACTTCTTGCCTGAAGGGCCCCCAAACTGGTCCACAAAGCCATCTGTTGAAGCAAAAATTGTATCGCCCGTTTGTAAAGCAAAGGTTTGTTCCGAATAATTTTTCGACCCTGGTTCGAAAGATGCAATCGCAAATTTATCAGGTTTAAGCTCGTGTAATTCACCGTCACGTACGATATAAAGTGGATTATTTGCCCCCGCAAATTGAAGCTCCATTTTCTCCATATCGACAGCAATCATAGCCAAATCCATACCGTCCTGCAAATGGGTAGGAGAAGACTCTGAACGAAGGACATCCAAAGCTGCAGAATTGAGTTTGTCAAGAATTTTCCAAGGCTGCGTGAACACTTTCGTGACATGCGTCAAAGCATTGTATCCCACCAAACTCATAAATGCTCCAGGAACCCCATGGCCTGTACAATCAACTGCTGCCAGAAGTCTCACTCTGCCCACCGAGTGAAAAAAATAAAAATCTCCACTTACGATATCTCGGGGACGATAAAACACAGAAGCCTGATCAAACACCTCTGACACTTCTTTTTGTGTAGGAAGAATCGCCGTTTGAATCCGTAACGCGTAACTAATACTATCCTGTAAATCGCTTAAAAGATCTTCAGCACGTTGTTTCTGTTCGCTCATCTCAGCCGTTCTGTTTTCTACTTTTATTTCAAGTTCTCTTTCGGTGGTCGCCAAATCGTCCCTCATACTTAGAAGTGCATGGCCGAGAGAATCCGCATCACTTAATGGCGCGTATGGCGCGTTAAAATTTCCCGAACCCACTTCTTGAGAGAAGACTCTTGTTTTGTGGAGACCTTCGGCAAGTCTATTAACAGCGACTGCCATGTCACCTATTTCATCGGGTGTGATGGGAACAGGTCCATCAGGCTCTTTACCTTGCCCCATATACAATACAGCACGTTTTAACTGCCTAACTGGTATGAGAATGGAGCGTGTGACTGCCAGCCCCACAATAATTCCCAGGATTAAAACCAAAAGCGCAACAGAGCCAGCATAAGTATTAAGATCGTCTCCAAGTTTCTCCATTCGGCCTGTGGATGCGAGAAGAGATGCATTTTGGGATTTGGTAAGTTTATCCAATCTGTCTCGTATACGTTGCGTAAAAAGAGGAAGACTGGACCCCTCTAAAGCATAATACTCCGCATCCATCATCGCGATTGGATTGTCATAGCTAGAAAAATCGGGAAGCAAACGCATAATCTCGTTATACGCGATAAAGAGATAATCTAAATCATTTTGAAGACTGTCGAGCTGAACCTTCGCATTTTCATCCCATGCAAATTCCATATTTTTGAGAATAGAATACTGAATGGGTATCGTCTGATCTATCAGCGCCACCAAACCACTCTTTTCTGGATCATCCGTTCTACTTTGTACTGTAAGCCAGTGTTTGATCCGTACTCTCGATTCCCCTATAG
>CAJXHE010000011.1 GCA_913051865.1 uncultured Flavobacteriales bacterium | reverse complement strand
TAAATGATCTCCAACGTTCTGTGGAGGCTGCGGTTGTGAATGGTTATACGGTCGCGTGGGATGCCGATGTGAGTGAGAAGGGTTTCAGTTTTCGAAATGGAATGGCTCTGATGCCTGCAGATGGGGAGGAGTCTAAACTTTGGAAGCAAGAGATTGTTGAGGCTGATGTGACTCAGGAGTCTCGTCAGAAAGGATTTGACAACCAAACCACGACTGACGACCACCTGATGCATATTGTCGGATTGGCGACAGATCAGTCTGGTAAAAAATACTTTGTGATTAAAAACAGCTGGGGTCAAGGAAATGCTTATGGAGGTCGTCAATACATTTCGATGGCTTACTTCCGTGCAAAAACCATTGCAGTGCTCATACACAAAGACGCTGTTAAAAGAGTATTAAGGTAATTTTGTAACAATGGAGAAATCAGAAAAACGATTGTTAAGGAATAGGCTGTTCTATCATTTAGATGGCTTGGCCATGTGTGGAGTTGTTCCTGTTCTTGAGGAATGGGGATTATTAGAGAGGGTGTTTCGTTCTTCTGGTGATGTCGATGAACTTGCCGCAGAGTATAGGGCAAATGCAGGATATTTAAATGTGGCACTTAGAATGCTTTGTTCACAAGGCTTGTTAGAAGCTGCTCGCGCTGAAGACAAAATTAATTACAGACCAGCTGTTGGGAAAACACCTACAGACTGGTACCGTCACAGCAGTTCATATGCCACAGGTCGAGTTTGGTTAGAAGAGTCTGCAAATGATTGGAATACACCGAAAACCCCTATGACCTCTTCCGCAACGATGGCGATGGAGATTTTAATGGACGCCTGGTCAGAGATGCCAGATGAAGGAATTATGGGAAGGGTAAAAAATCATTTGGAAGGGGCACTTGTGTCTCCATGGCTTGTCACACTTGGGACCATTCATGGAACGCGTCCTTTGTCAACATGGGAAGCGCACGATGATGCAGTCCTTAAAATGGATGCGTCTAAGCAGGAGGCTTGGGGCAGAGTTTTGCAGCTATTGGGTTGGGATCGGACTGAAAAAGGGGCATTCTTTTTAAACCGTTCTGCTTCTTATGGTGTGACAACATCGTATACAAAAACATTTATCTGGGCCCGAGAATTGATTTTCGGTGATGGTTCTTATTTGTGGCGAACAGAACCTGGTGAGCCAGAGATTCATATCGACAGAACCTTAAACGTTTGGGGTTCAGGAGGTGCCCACAAAGCATATTTCACCCACTTGGATGAGGTCGTAAAATCAATATTCAACGCTCCTTTAGATGAGCAACCTGTAGGGATCTGTGATATGGGTTGCGGAAATGGAGCGATGCTGCTCCACTTATATGAGGTAATCAAGAATTCCACCTTACGCGGAAAAAACCTAGACAGTCACCCCTTGGAACTTGTGGGTGCGGACTTTAATCAAGAAGCGCTGGTGGCCACAGCAGATCACTTTAAACAGGAAGACGTGGATGGCCATTTTATTTGGGGAGACATAGGTGATCCAGATCAACTCGCCCTAGATCTTTGGACACATCACAAGATTCGCTTGGGAGATTTAATGAGTGTGCGATCTTTTCTGGATCACAACAGAATATTCAATCGTCCGGTTATTGACAGGCCTGAGAAAGCTGTTTCTACAGGAGCTTTTGCCTTTCGAGGAGAACGTCTTAAACTTCGCAATGTGGAACAGAGTTTAAAAGAACATTTTTTAAGATGGTCTCCATATGTCGCAGAACACGGTCTTCTTGTCGTAGAACTTCACACAATAGATCCCGATGATGCGGCAGATCTTCAGGGAGGTATGCCTGCTACAGCATATGACGCTACGCATGGATTTGCGGATCAGTATATCGTAGAAATACCTGTATACGATGCCATGGCTGCAGAAGCAGGCCTCAGGATTGACGAATCTTGTTCACGGACATTTCCCGCTGAATTGCCTGCCACAGTCAGTATTCGATACTTTATTGCATAACACTTTAAAGCGCATAAGCACGTATTTAACAATTGTTTATAAGCTATGTGTGTTTCTTGTGAATTGCTTTTGCCTAAATAATTTGACTGACATAGGAAATTAGTTGCTTATTTGTTTCAAGCAATGTGGCTGAACCCCCAAAGCGATCTATGTTGACGAGATGCAAATCGAATTCTATATAGAAGGCAGCCGAAAGGTGAAAGGGGTCCCGAAAGGGAGTAATTCTTGAGAGAGAAACAGAAGTTACACGAAGGGAAGAAGTTCAGCAATGAAATTCTAAACAGACCCTAGACCGATTGAGGTTTAGATTGCTATCCCAGTCGCAACGTTGATTGGGAGTTCGAGTTTGAGATGCGTCTCTGCCTGAGAATGGTTGGATTTCGAAAGGAATCACGAAAGAAAGCTTCGGCGATCTTGAGTTGACACATTGAAAGACATGTTGAATGAGTCATCCCGTAGTTTTCGAGAGATGCTATTGGACTTCGCAGTTTGTAATTTGACCTGGTCAAAGTTCAAATTGTCAGTTGAGTAACGGGTACGCAACCGATACACCTTGTGTGTATATGCGCTTACTATCGGACTTAATGGGTTCTTCATGACGGAAGCAGCGGAATGCACGAAAGCAAGGCTTGTCTTTGCTCTTGTAAAACTTAGGAATTCTTTGTCGTGTTTCGACACGAAATAGAGGACTAAGTTCTAAGTAGGCCCGCCGTTCGAACAGCGCTAGTGAAAGCTGCGCAAAGGCCGAGATCAACCAATTAAGGCGAAGCTCGGTTTTCCAAAGGGTATCGTACCCGTGTCGCTGCAACTTCGGTTGCAAAGCATCGACCCCGATCCGCTGGAGAGATAAAGAGGTTCCCCTCTTGTTTTCTTTTGTTGGTGAGGATATGGACGACGTCGCAAGACAGCACGGAATAAGATGCTTGAGGAAGCCAGACGATTGATAGAAATTAACATTGACATTGATCGGACCGGAGAGAAGCTAGGGCCTCGTGCCCTGGCCCCTCAAAGGACTCCTACCCGGTTCAGGTGACGGAGACTGGAGGATCCGCATCGGTGTTGCTGAAGACAAAAGTTTCGACTTGAACTCCCAGTCACCGGTGCGGATTTCTTATTTCACGAAAATTGCATTTAAAATTTGCACGATGCTTGAACGTGAGTATCTTTGCCGTCCGTTTAGAACTCGACCTTGAGTTCAAATTGGCCTTGTAGCTCAACTGGATAGAGCATCGCATTACGGATGCGAAGGTTTGGGGTTCGAATCCCTACAGGGTCACAACAAAAAACAAAAGCTCGACACAATGTGTCGGGCTTTTTTTATGCTTGCTGCGTCACAAGTTTACTTGTGTAAGTATAAGGGTATAAAAAAGAGCCCCTGCGCTCGAAGGGCGCGGAGCTTATGTTTTTTGTTGTCAGCCCCGCCCACCGATCACGATCACGAGCACTGCAGAGCAGTGTGAGTAATCCCAGGTCACAACTGAAATTTATAAAGCCTCGTTATCATTGAGATAGCGAGGTTTTGTTTTTTTACTGTGCCTACCCTTGTGCTTACATTTTGTTTATAAGTGACTTTAACCTCACTAAGAACAGACGTTTTGTTTCGCTGATGTTGTAAGTTTGATATTCGATAACCAAACTATGAAATCACTTCCTTCACATATATCCACGCACGTCATTCTGTCTTTATTGTTTGTTTCACTGTTGAATTCAGGATGCTTCTACAAAATTAAAAACACCCTTAAGACTTCTGATTTATTGATGAATTCGGAAAGGATTAACGCGAGGATTCTTTTAAAAAACCATATGACGTATCAAGGTGAAATCCTAAAATCGACGGAATTGGATGTTACTATTCAAACGTCAAAGGACACTTTCACAATCGATAGAAATCAAATTGCTCATATTGATCATGTTGATCAGAGAAGTAGAACATCATTTCAAGCACTGCATAATCGAACCTCTTATAATAGAAGAAAAAATATAAAGGAAAAAAGATATGTCATTGTTCATACTGAAGATTTTGATTGTCATATCGCTCAATGTGTGGTTGAAGATCATTTGAAAATTGTCACTGGGTATCATAATTATATTTCAAAAAAACATCAAAATCACAAGAATTCAAAAAGATGGTTGAACATCTATAATTGCTTTACAGAAAAACCCAAGAATGAAATGCATATTTATATGCAAAAAGGATTGTGCCATAAAGATTTATATCAAGATGATAATTCTAACCTCATGACACTTTCATTTGATGATATTGAAAAAGTCGAATTTTATTCTGATAACCAAGTGTTAAATGGTTTCGTCGGGATTATCGGGACCTTTGGTTTTGTGATGATAGGTTTCGCAACTAATGTGCTCGAGCTCGATTTACCGTCTATTAGTATGATGTATGATGGGCCCGGGTAATTACTTTGAGAATTAATTGTTTTTCTTGGGATTATAGATGCCGAGTCTTAAAGTTGAATACAGGGCTTCCTTGTGAAATCTAATCGCTATGGTTACCTTACAAGAATGAAAAGAAAAACATTCCTTCGTTCTATGGGTCTCGCAAGTGGAGCAATCATCTCAGCACCTATTGTTGCAGCCGCAGCAGCTTCTGAATTGTCAGTGAGTCCAGCTGGGGGTCAAGGTGGATGTACATTGATTCCATCTGAGATAGCAGGACCGTTTCCGCTGGATTTGTCGGACAATACTTTTTTCTTTAGACAAGACATTACTGAAGGGAGACCTGGGATACGCGTCATTCAACGCATGCGTGTTGTGGGCGTTGACAATTGTCAGCCCATGCCTAACCTGCGTGTGAACTTCTGGGCGTGTGATGTCAATGGAGATTACTCCGGATATTCGGCTTTTGGAAGTGAAGGTGAGACCTACATGCGAGGATATCAAATCACAGATGACAATGGTGATGTTGAATTTATTTCGATCTTGCCCGGTTGGTACCCTGGACGCGTCATACACATGCACTTTCAAGTCCATGTCAGCACGTCTTTTGCAGCCGTCTCACAATTTACGTGGCCTCACCAAGCGGCAGTCGATATTGCGACAAACAACCCGAACATACATACCCAAGGTCCAGATCCGATGACGCCTGAAGTGGATGGTGCGTTTAACGATGGGTATGAACATCAACTTGCGACCCTGGTGTGGGATGAGGAACTACAGTCTTATGTAAGCGACATTGAAGTTGCCGTGGCAGGAACAGGTGTCAATGGCGTTGGCTATTTGGAGCGTGAAGCCGCAAAGGTGTTTTCTCTTGGTGAGCCCACCCCAAACCCACTTTCTTTGAATTCACAGATTTCCTTGCATCTCCTGAAATCGTCAGATGTAGAGATGTCGATTTATGCGATAAGTGGGCGTAAAGTATATGAGAAGTCACTAGGTATGATGAATGAAGGGAGCCATCAAATTGCGTTGCAAACAGAATCTCAAAAGCTTGCGCCAGGAGCGTACGTTTTTCAGATTAACGTGTTAAGTAGCGGAAGGGTGCACCACGACATCAAAAGATTTGTCGTCGAGTAGCATGTGACTTCAGATGTATTCACTTTGAAAATTTCGATGCCATTTTAAAGATCATTTCTCCGACACCGACGAGTCCTTTATGTCTCTATAAAAGGTTTAATACTTATAGTTTAAAAGCCTGATTACTCAAATGATAGGCCTTGCTTGTTGAGTGCGCGTTTTGCAAACATAGCATAGTAAATGAGGTACGCAAAGCAAAGCCCTCCAACCACAAAAGAGTTCTGAATTCCCACGGATTCGAGGTCGGCAAGTTTCCCTTGAATGGGAGGGATGATGGCACCACCTAGAATCATCATGACGAGGAATGCAGATCCCTGTGTGGTGTACTTACCCAGTCCAGCGATTGCGAGAGAGAAGATGCAAGGCCACATAATAGAGCATGCAAGTCCACACGCCAGAAGCGCGTAAACTGCGACAAGACCTGTCGTGTTGAGCGCAATAATGATGGAGATCAGTCCGAGAATCCCGAAAACGCTAAGTGTAAATGCAGGCTTGTCTTTCGTGAGGAAGAACGCTGCGATTTGGACTAAGATGCAAATAAAGTACCACTTGAGGGCTGAGGTGTCATACCCGGCGAGGTGTGTGGCACCCATTACGACGCCGAATGCCACAAACGGTACGATGAATTTCAGAATGTTTTTCTTTACAGAAGAGAGCGGGAAAACGTTGACGGCTCCCACCCAGCGACCGATCATTAAGCTTCCCCAAAACATCGCTACAAATGGTGTGATTTCAGAAGACTCAAAACCGCCAAACTCTGGCTGCTTTAGAAACTCTCCGAGGTTCGACCCGATCGCCACTTCTACGCCTACGTATACAAAAATAGCGAGCATCCCCAGTGTGAGCTGCGGGTATTGCATTGCGCCCCAGCCGCTTGCATTGCGTGATGATTTAAACTGCGCAAAAAGAATGCCGATGACAATGATCGCAAGGCCTCCCGCTAGCCAGCACATTCTTGTCATTTCAATGCCTGGCATATCAAGCACTGCATAATCAAATCTGTAGCTGTTAAAAACAGGGGCGAAGCAAGCTGCGAGTAAAACGGTCATCGCTAACAGTGTGAGAAGTGCGTTGTTTGCTTTCTCAGGAGTTTCTTCAGAAATGCCTGCGGGAACGCTTTTCGACTTTCCTAAAATGGTGGCCAGTGCAATAAATAATAAACCGACGGCGCCATATAAAACGATCACCTTGCTTAAGCTTAAAGACGCAATCATGTCATCATCTACTGCAGCAGCAGATCCAAATAGCGCCAAAGCGATAATGATCGGCCCCAATGTTGTTCCTAAGGAATTGATCGCGCCTCCAAGGTTGATTCTGTTGCTCCCCGTTTTAGGATCCCCCAATGCGACCATAAAGGGATTCGTAGACGTTTGTTGAAGTGAGAATCCAAGTGCAACCACAAACAGCCCCAAAAGCATTCCAGTAAACGTGTTCATATAGACAGATACAATCATCGTTCCAGCGCCGATCGCCGAGAACAGCAAACCGTAAACGGTACTTTTTTTATATCCCCAACTACCTACAAGATCTTTGTTTTTCTGAGATCCTACAACGAATAATCCCAATGCGCCCAGGAAGTAAGCGAGGTAAAAGGCAAAGTCAATAAGTTGAGATTGGAATTGGTCTAATGAAAAGTAATTTTTACAAAAGGGAATAAAAATACTGTTGCCAGCAGCAATAAACCCCCAAAAGAAGAACACTGTTGTCAATGTCGTTAGGGCACTGTAGTTTGTTTCTTGCTTCGTCATGTGTTCTGTTTATTGAAGCGCAAAATCTACGCATTTAATTTTCAAAAATTACGAGATATAGTGTAATTTTTACACGAAGCCCTTGTATTTGTTTGCAAACAATATTATTTCGCCGACGAACGACTTTAAGTCATCTTGCTTCTTTGTAGAAAATATTTCCGCCAAACATCCTTTGCTTGGCATATTGATCTGGCTGAAGAAGACTAAAACATAACCAGAGTTTTTATAGCGGGATCTTTTTAAGATTGGTCTTAGAATTATAGAATCTTAATATGAAGAAATACTTATTGTATATTTGACAATATACAACTGTTTTTACAAAAGATTATTTATCCGACGATGACCTATTTGACTTCTTCTTTCAGAGTTCTAGCTATTTTGATTTCCTTAAGTGCTTCGGTGTTGTCATACGCCCAAGTCATACATACAGACGTGGTATTCTCCGGCACATTTGGTGGTTCAACAGTTGATGGCTTCACATATACAACCCCTACAGGTTCTGAAGTGTGGGCAGGCTTTGCGAATGAAGATGTCAGTCTTTATCCATTAAGTTTTTCCGACAGTGGCGAGATCACCTTTACAGGTGCAACTGCTGGGGGAGACGTAGATATGTATTTCAGATTTGAGTACAATCCATATCCTGACACTGAGCCCAGCTTTGTCACTGCTTCTGTGACAGTGAGTGGTACAGTTGAAACATCTTACTCAGTTGACATTCCTGCTCAAGGAGACAATACATTTAGTTCATTCCTATTGTATGTGACAACTCTAGATGCGCCAGTTACATTAACAAATATGACTGTTTCAAGTAGTTCAATTGCAGACCCTTGTGCGGATGTTACATGTCCTGAGGGACAAGAATGTGTTGATGGGGAATGTGTTGTTGTGATGGGTGGACCAATGGTTTCAGCACCAATACCACCAGCTAGAGATCCAGGTGATGTAATTTCTATTTACAGTGATGCTTATGCGGATGTTGTAATTGATGATTTTGACTTTGGTTTGTGTGGTTTTTCTCCTTCAGTAGCAGAAGAAATGGTTGCAGGCAACCCAACACAACGTTATTTGGGTGAAGGTTGCCAAGGAATCTCCTTTGAGAATAATAGAATAGATGCCTCAGCATTCACGCATCTTCATTTTGATTTTTATACGGATGAAACATATGTGATCGATAAAGTTTTTAACTTAAAATTAGTGGATTGGGCTGGGAATGAAACTGAAGTTGGAGCCACTGGTTTAGAAGTTAATTTTAATGCTGGAACGAATCCAGCGATGACTGCTGGATCTTGGGTTTCCGTCGATGTTGACATCACTGTTTTTGGGCCTCTTGTGATTGGTAACTTAACAACAAGTGACTTGGCTCAGATCCATATTACGTCTAATCTGTCAAACGCGTGGTATGACAATTTATATCTTTATAAAGGGGAGTCTTTGCTAGAGACCTGTAATGATGGTGTGATGAATCAAGACGAAACTGGCATTGATTGTGGTGGTGTAATGTGTCCAGCATGTGAGGATGAAGTGGGTATCACGGATCTTAAACTGGAGTTTGAAGTATATCCGAATCCGGCTTCTGACAAAATTTCATTGTCTAATGTTCCAAGTCATTACAGCTATAACATATATAATTCAGTGGGTCGTAAATTAATGTCTGGATTAAACACAGAGTCAGTAGACATTTCGTCCTTGATGAGTGGTATGTATTTCATTGAAATAATTGGTGGGGATAATTTTAACACCGTATCATTTATCAAGCATTAAATGCCGCGTTTTGACGCTTTTCTTATTATATTAAACCCATGAAACTCCACCTTGTCTTATTGTTTTCCTTTTTTCATCTCGCAGCACTGGGTCAGTACACATTGATTTGGTCTGATGAATTTGGCGGCACCGATTTAAATCTAAATCAATGGACTTATGATATCGGTCAAGGTGATTGGGGATGGGGTAACAACGAGCAGCAATATTACACAAATAGCAGCTCAAACGTTTCTGTTGAAAATGGGTATCTGAATATTACAGCCCTTAATGAGCAATTCGGTTCCGCAAACTATACATCTGCGAGAATCAAATCAAAAGGTTTATTTGACTTTACTTATGGGAGGGTTGAAGCCAGGATTAAAGTGCCTGTTGGTCAAGGTCTGTGGCCAGCTTTTTGGATGCTTGGCGCCAACATTGACAATGTGAGTTGGCCGCAATGTGGAGAAATTGATGTGATGGAGCATGTTAATAATGAGACCATTATTCACGGAACCCATCATTACAACAATAACGGACACCAATATTCTGGAGGATCTGTTTCTTGTGATGCGAGTGAATTCCAGGTCTATGGTATTGAATGGTCTCCTTCGAGTATTCAATGGTTTCTAAATGGAGTTATGTTTCATGAGACGAATATCGGTGATGGTTCAGTTTCAAAAGAAGAATTTCATGAGCCGTTCTTTTTTCTCATTAACCTTGCTGTAGGTGGAAATTGGCCTGGCCCTCCCAACGGGTTAACTCAATTCCCGGCAGTCATGCAGGTAGATTATGTTCGGGTCTATCAAGACGATGCTGGATGTACTGACTCCGCAGCTGACAACTATAATCCCAATGCAACGACTGATGATGGTTCGTGTACGTATGCATCCACAACACTCAGTATTACAACAACTGTTTGCAATAGTGCGAGCTCAGTTAGAATGACTGGTCCATGGTGGGGTTGGGATTCGACTGCAGGTCCAGCTGCTTCTGACAATGGCGATGGTTCTTGGACCTTTACTTTTGATCCTGCACCCGCAGATAATATGGAGTATTTATTAGTTGTAGATGGTGTACAGGAAAATTTAGTTGCTGCAGGTTCAGCTTCAGAAGATTGGTCATGTACTCCCGTGACTGATTACTTTTCATATGCAAACAGACAATGGGTGGTGGGTTCAGGAGATGTTTCAAATACATATGGTACATGTGGATCCTGTGAGGGAGAGTCTACAACAGCAACAATTGAATTTGTTGTAGACATGAACGGTGTAGACCAGCCAAGTGCTGAATATGACAATGTCGTTGTAAACGGTTCTTGGAATGGTTGGAACGGCTGGGGTGTAACTTTAGCTGATGAAGATTCCGATGGTATTTATACCGGATCTCTTGAGATAGAGCAAGGGACGACTTTTGATTATGTAGTTGCTGTCACAGGTTCTGCTGATAATTGGTCTGGATGGGGGCTGCAATGGGGTGACGGGTGTGGAAATGCAAATGTTTTCGTTACAGCAGGAGGTGTTGGGACAGTAACCTCATCTACATTGACGCCTGGTTGTGCTGTCGTTTCAGGATGTACAGATGCAACAGCGTCTAATTACAATGCATCTGCATCTTCTGACAATGGTTCATGCATGTATGATGTCACCTTAACAGTAGACATGAACTGTTCAGGACTTTCACCATTAGCAGTTGCAGCAACAGGTCCCTCAGAAGGCTGGTCATGTGGCAACTATGCATTAACAGATGTAGATGGAGATGGAGTCTGGGAAGGAACATTTGGCTTGCCAGCAGGGTCGTTTGAATATATATACTGTACAGATGGATGGGGCCAACAAGAAACGCCAGGCTTATTAGAAGAAATGACAAATGGTGGAAGCTGTGCACCGGTTACAGATTACGCAAATTGGGCAAACAGATTAATTACAGTAGGTGCGATTACAACAGTTGATACTTGGGGGTCATGTTCGGAATGTATAACAGTAGATCCAGGATGTCCTGAAGATATAGATAACAATGGTTTTGTTACAGTAAGCGATGTGCTTACAGTTCTTAGCGAATTTGGTTGCAGTACAGGTTGCCAATACGACCTAAATATGGACGGAATTGTTGGGGTTTCAGACATTTTAGAAATTCTAGCTGCTTTCGGTAATGAATGCTAAATAATTTATCCTCGAGACTTGATTTTAGATGAATTTAGTATTGTTTTACTTTAATTTGCAGTCCTTAAATGAATTATTAAAGCGGATGAGCAAACGATTCACTCGGGTTCATCAAAGCATTAAATCTATTGGAATTAAAGTTTGGGATGGATCAAATCAGAAAGATTCAGTTTTATATTTTAAAGGCGTGTTTTAACTCAAAATCTAAGGATGGCGTATAAAATTAAGTTCGATAACTTCTTCTCATATTCATTTTCTTTAGATTGCGTTATTTTTGGATATGAAAAAGGAGAGATACATGCCCTATTAATTAAAAGAGCAATTGAGCCTTACATGGGTGTTTGGGCAATTCCGGGTGATCTTGTTTATCCTGAGGAGGATTTAACTGATGCTGCAAGTAGAATTTTAACAGAATTAACCAAAGTAAAGGGCGTGACACTTCATCAAGGTCAAACATTCGGTAAACCCGATAGACATCCTCAAGGCCGTGTCATAACGAACGCCTATTTTGCACTTGTAAGAAAAGAAGATATCAACGCAGTAGCAGATTCTTGGGCCGAAGAAGTTAAATGGGTTCCAATTCGCGAATCACTTCAATTGGCTTTTGATCACAATGAAATTTTAGAATCGACCTTTGATCTCTTATGTCAAAAGTTAAAAAGGGAGCCCATATGCTTTGATTTGTTGCCAGAGAAGTTTACGCTGAATGAAATGCAAAAGTTGTATGAATATTCTCAGGACACGGCTCTAGATAAAGCTAATTTCCGTAAAAAAATCAAGCCTATCCCCCTTATAAATCTTGATGAGAAGCAAAAGAATGTCAATCATCGACCTGCCAATTTATTCAAATTTGATTTTGAGCGATACTCAAAACTTGTAGAAAAAGAAAATTATTTATTTAGAATGTAGCTGATTTCTTCGTTTAAACGTGAAAAATGAGCGTTGAACATAATATAATGAGCCACTTATAGTATGTTTTACTAAAACTTTAGTGTATATTTATTGCTACAAGTTTTTTTTATTTAAAATATTCTATGATGTCCCATATTAATACATTTCCAAGAGCTCTAGCTATTCTTATCTTTATAAGTCTCTCAGTGTCTTCATACGCTCAAGAATTAACATTTACAGATATTGAATTCTCAGGTGTGTTCGGAGGAACATTTTATGAAGCGGGAGTTTATACTAACCCCGCTGGTTCTCAGGCTTGGGGAGGTTTTGCAAATGAAGATGCGAGTCTTTATCCATTAAGTTTTGTAGATGGTGGCTCAATCACATTTACAGGTTCTACTCCTGAGATGAGCGCAACTGATGTCTATTTTCGATTTGAATATAATCCTTACCCAGATACAGAGCCTAGTTTCAATACTGTTCCTGTAACGGTTAGTGGTGAGGCTTCATCATACTCAATTGACATTCCTTCTCAAGGTTCAAATACATTTAGTTCGTTCCTATTGTATGTCACGACTCAAGATGTATCAGTGACACTAACGGATATTACAGTTACGGCTTCTTTTTCATCCTCTGATGTTTATGGTTGTACAGATGCTACCGCAACAAACTATGATCCAGATGCTACGATTGATGATGGGTCTTGTGTATTGCCTACTGCAACAGTTGAATTCGTTGTGGATATGAACGGTGTTGATCAGCCAAGTGCTGATTACGCGCTAGTCACTGTAAATGGTTCTTGGAATGGTTGGAACGGATTTGGTGCTGAACTTTTTGACGAAGATGGTGATGGTGTTTACACTGGATCACTTGAGATAGCACCTGGGACTACTTTTGAATATGTTGTTGCCGTTAGTGGAATAGCTGATGGTTATTCTGGCTGGGGATTGCAATGGGGTGACGGCTGTTTGAATACAAATGTTACCGTAACAGCTGGAGATACCGGAACAATAACCACATCTACATTGACGCCTGGTTGTGCTGATGTTTTAGGTTGTCTTGATGCAAATGCATCTAACTACGACGCCAATGCAACAGCGCAAGCATACGATGAATACGGAAACTTAGGCTGTGTATATGCTTCATGTGATGATATCCCAGAGTATGGATGTATATATGCTGATGGCTTTGGCGCTTTCAATGCTGAGTTTAATGCAACGCAATGTGAGAGTTATGGAGGCACACCTTGTGAGGCACCAGTAGTAGGAGTAGAAGGTTGTATTGATGCAAATGCTTCTAACTACGACGCTAATGCAACAACTCAAGCATACGATGAATACGGAAACTCAAGCTGTGTTTATGCGTCTTGTGATGATATCCCAGAATACGGATGTATTTATCCAAATGGTTTTGGCGCTTTCAATGAGACATTCAGTGCATCAGATTGTGTTACTTATGGAGGAACGCCTTGTGAAGAGCCAGTTGTTGTTATAGGAGGATGTATGTATGAAAATGCGAGCAACTACAATGCACTTGCAAACGATGACGATGGCTCATGTGTTTTCCTCACTTCAACCTGTCTAGGTGATCTAGATGGCGACAATACAGCAGGTACTTCTGACCTTTTGGCTTTATTGTCTACGTTTGGTACTGTTTGTGACTAAACTGTAAGGCGTGTTTATGGGGCGGGGATGTATTTGTCGATGAGCATAATCATAGATGCCATGGTGGCAGCTCCTAATTCCAGTTCTCTTTTGTGTACGTTTTCAAAAACGTCTGAAGTACTGTGGTGGAAATCAAAGTAACGTTGGCCATCTGGGACGAGCCCTATTAACAAAGGACGCCTCTCAAGTTGCTTTAATGGACCGATGTCAACTCCGGACCATCCCTTCTTGAATCGGTGTATGTTGTACTGTTCGAAAAGGGGCTTCCAGCTTTTTACAATGTCCACAAGTGTGTCTGTGGCGTCCATACTGAATCCGCGTGGGCTGAACCCTCCAGCATCTGACTCCATGGCTGCAACGTAAACATGTTCGTCTTTTGCGAGTTCAGAAGCTGCAATTTCTGCGTATTTAATGCCCCCTCGATTTCCATTTTCCTCGTTAATAAAAAGGACGAATCTAATCGTTCTTCGGGGTTTATATCCAATGGCTTTCAGTGTGCGTAGTACTTCTATGGTATGAACGATGCCAGCGCCATCATCGTGCGCGCCTTCTCCGATGTCCCATGAGTCGAGATGTCCTCCTACCGTAATAATTTCGTTCGGAAATTCCGATCCGGTCCATTCTCCGATGACGTTTCCTTGCTCTACATCTGGCAAAGCCTCACAGTTCATTTGGAATGTCACTTGGAGGCCAGGATCTGTTTTATATAGCTTGGCCAGTTTTCGCGCATCAACAGTTGAAATGGCTGCTGCTGGGATTTGAGTGACATCCTCAGAATAGTACATCGCCCCCGTATGAGGCAATGTATCTAATGAATGTGTGAGAGATCTCACCAATGCGCCAATAGCTCCTGCTTTAGAGGCGTATATCGCACCTTGACCTCTTTGGTCGTTTGCACCGCCATAGGCAGAACCTGTGTTAATGAGGACAGGGTCCATCGCGCGATTGAAAAGTACAATTTTACCTTTTGTTTTGCGCTTGGGCATGGTATCTAAGTCGCTCAGATGTTTAACAACAATTATTTCTGCAGAAATAGGGGCGTTGTCAGGCGTTTCGATAGAGCCACCCAAAGCGGTAATGTGAAGGTCAAATTTCTCTCCGGAGGACATTTCTACAGACGCATTTGCAATATCTCCCCGTGTCCAACTGGGGACCACTACTGGCATCACGTAAACGTGATCTGCCCCGTAGTTACGTAACAATTCTGCACCCCATTCCATGGCTTGATCAGCTTCAGGTGAACCACTTAACCGATGCCCTATCGTTTTTGTAAGGACCCTTAAGTTCTCGTAAGCCTCCCCATTTGTTAGAACCTCATCGTAAATGGAGCGTATCACAGCGGAATCTGATGGGGTAGAGGTTTGGCCTAGAATAGTTCCAAATCCATTTATAAAAACAAAGCAGCCACCAAGTACAATTGACTTCGTGACTGCTTTTATATCATTGCGATTGATCATGCATGCAATCTAATCAAAACCAGATGAGATGCATACGTTTATTGGCAAGCACCTCCATATTGACCCAAAAGCTCCAACAGATCGACGACGCCTATAAATCCATCGAGGTCATAGTCACCAGTGCAGTCGGATGCGACAACGCCACATGATACATTTATTGTGTGACAAACTGTATATGCTGAGGGCCCCATTGGTCCTTCATCACAACAATACACTGTCATACAAACATTGTAGTTTCCTCCTGAATTATAGCAATGTATCGGACAGTCAGGAAGAGAGGGGTTGTAGATGTTTCCATCTCCGAAATCCCAGCTTATACAGATGTTCGGGTCTTGTCCAGTGAAATTCATTGCACAAAACCACATCTGATCACATCCTGTCGTGGGACAACTTGTATTTGTTCCCCATTCAAAGTCAAACTCCTGAGGAATATCGCATCCACCACTTGGGCAAGTAACGGTGTCTGTAAATGTCCAAGATTGAGTCTGTCCTTGCTGCGCGCAACAAAAGACATCTAACGTTACAACGTAGGTCCCTCCAGATGGATAGCAATGTGTATATCCTTGAGCGAATGAAACATTTTGAAGGGGCGCAGAGTCATCCCCCCAGTCTATGTTGATGCAGAGGTCGAGCAGATTAACCGGGCAGTTGCTTAATATTATGGGTGAAAGTCCATACTCACAACACGCATTCCCATCGGAATCAGTGGATGTGCCAAGGTCTACGAGGCCCAATCCTACTTCTAAATTGTTACAGTTGACCAAACAATCATCTGACACGACAGGGTCTTGGCAACAATTAACGACGACTTCATGACAATGTTCGGAACTGCATATTTCGCCCAGCGTTGAAACACCTTCTATTGAATAACAAACCTCGTATACACCTGGGTTTAAGTCGAAGCTGAAGTTGTATCCACCCCCATAACTTAAGCTACTTAAATTGATGAGGTTTCCGCTGTTTTCTACCCCTATGATAGTATACTCAGGGTTTTGATACGACACCATATTCGGCCCTAAAAATTGAGTTCCTGTAAATTCAATGTGACATTTATCTGCTCCCGGTACTTCAGTAATGGCTTCCCAGAACGAATTTCTCACATAGCAATCGGGAACACAATCACAAAATGCAGTTGCAGTGAATCCAAAAGTATTTGATCCATCGTCGCAGCATTTAATTTTCACATTCAATGGATAGTCAGTGCATCCATCCGTATAACAATGTTCGACAGGAGATCCCAAAGGAAGGTTGGTTTGAACGGTTCCGTCACCCCAGATGATATCCATACACAATGTGTTTGGGTTTGCCCCATTTGACAGAGAAATTAAAGGATTGATAGACCAAAGACAGCAGGCCACATCCTCAGTCACTCCGTCACCGTCAATGTCAGTATTGTATAGTGATGTGCCTAATGACAGAAGCTGTAAGTCTAGCATATCGGTTTCAGAAAACTGGCAACTGTCGCAGTCGATAAATTCCATCTCTAAAAGTCCAGATGTTTTGGGACATCCATAGATGTTTTCAGCTGTAAGAGAATAGTCTCCATCCAAAGTCATCGTGATGCATCTCGTCATCCCTACGATTGTAGAAACATTCGATCCTGGTGGGATGTAATTCCATTCATAAGATGCAAGCCCAAGGGGTCCACAGACTGTTTTTCCAGAATCACACGCGATATAGCAACCTGTCGGCACTTCACATAGATTTGGGCAAGGGTGAACAGTCTCGTTTGCAGAACCTTTGCATCCTGTAAGTGGATCGATTGCAACGACAGTATAGATTCCTTCAGACAAGGTTGTAAAGGTTTGTCCTGTTTGTCCTCCAGTCCAAACATAATTAAGCAACGGGTCTAATGGGTCAACAAATAGTGTGACCTCTGAGCCCTCACAGGGTGGGTCAGGAAATGTGCCTATTTGGACTGTTGGACTTTGCGCAACCGTGATTGCAAGGTCAGATGAGTTGTTGCATCCAGATGTTGCATCCACCACTTTTAAGGTAAAGGTGTCACTTCCAATTATTTGATACGAACAAACATCAATGGCGTTTGTTGTTCCAAGTAAATTTCCGGCCAAATCGAACCATTCGTAGAGGTAGTTGCCCTGAGGTGCGAGTAAGGTTGTACACTCTCCTTCACAAAGAATACTCGGTCCCGTGATAAATGCAGGAACCAATGGCCACTGTTGTACAAGCACGGGGTCAAGTTCTGTTGAACATCCTGTGACAGGGTTGATAATCGTAGCTCCGTATTCTCCCTCAGCACTTACATCGAAAGATGTTCCAGACCCAACAGGATTTCCTGGGTCAGAAGACCACCATGTTACTTGTGAAGGCGGAAGAGGAGAAACCTCTAGTGTTTCTGTAGATCCAAAACAAAACATAAAATCTCCATCCACAGATGTAATTGTGTTTCCAGGTGGCAAGTCATTCACAACAATGTTCATACTGTTTGTAAACTGACATCCATTTACATGCGTCGCCACAACGGTCACAACAGGGTTGTAAGGTCCGTTTTGCGCTTGAGTAATTGGGTTTTGGGCATATGCATGTTGCGGACTCGCGCCATCAAAAATGCTGTTGTCATTTGCCCCTACAGCTGTGTCATCAAAATTCCAGTCAAAACTCACGGCACCCGCACATGAAGCTGAGAACGCCCCAGATTCTTCAAGACAAAGAGGCGAAGGGCCACTTATTATGACGGGTCCTGGAATAGTGACTGCCTGAGAGAAATCGTCGATACACCCAGAAGAATGTGTCGCAGTTAGGGTTGGCGTATATGGAGACCCCAAAGTTAAACTGCCAAAACAAGCAGGTGAAAGACTACTGTTACTTGACCCTAAAGTGAAATTAATAGCACTGAGAGATGTCCCCGGCAGGTATGCTGTCTCATCTGTTAAGCACAACTGTGGAATGTCAGTAGGGTTGGGGGCGCAACTCACCTCAGTTCCGAATTGCGCGATCATCGCCACCTCGACAACAATCTTTTCAGAGACAAGGCAAAATGCAGTGCCTGCCGTATTTGGAACTTGGCCAGACATAATAACATTGTAATATCCAATTTCAGTGTAGGTATGTGTGGTTGGGTTTGAAGATGACCCACTGAAATCACCAAAATTCCAATTAATATTGGTGACATTTGCAGAGCTTCCCGTAGAACTGAATGCCCAAGTGTCACAATATCCTCCAGAAATGATTGCTGAAGGCACTATGGAAAAAGTCTCTAGATCACAGCAGGGGCCAGTGCATGGGATTGGTGGACCACTAACATCTTCCTCATAAATCGTGATCGACTCTGTATTTGTACAGCCAGACGGTTGCTCAGTAATTGTGAGGGTATAGGTGTAGGCATTAGGCAATGTTCCGCCTTGCCAAAAGTGCGTAATTGTTTCCGATGTTCCCCCTCCTGAACTCCAGCTGTATTGGTAGTTTGGGTTGTATGGAGCAACAATTTGCGTGGAACCTGGGACGCCGTCCACAAGGGTGTTTGGGCCATTTGTCGTCAAATTCAGCATAGGAGCTGGTAAGATTCCAATTGTAGCACCACCTGAAGATGCGCATCCATTAATGTCAATCGTGTTTACAATATAGTCTCCAGCACTTGAAGTACTGATTGAACTGGTCGTTTGTGAAGATCCAACCCAAATAAAGGGTGAGATAAATGATCCTGCATTACTTACGGCTACGCTTCCCGATGTTCCAACACAGAAATCTGCGCCAACAACTGTAGGTACAATTGCTCTATTCAGGATGATTCCCATGGTGTATATGGTCGTGTTGCCACATAATTCAACCGTGGCTGTAACCGTTGTATTCACAGAATTGCTGGGGATGTCATTCCATTGTACCGTCATGTTATCTGTGCCCTGTCCACCTACTACACTGCCGTATTGAGGGAGGTCTATCGTCCAGTGAATCGTTGCGTCTGGGTGGATGTCCGAAATCGAATAATTTGCGATTTCGTTTGCACATGGGGCATCAGGAGATGTGATAGCAACTGCTGGGCCGTGCGTACGTTCTTCGACGACCAATGTAAAAGGATTTGAAGTGCAAAAAGGTGCTTCAGCCATTTCATAAACAACCTCTAAATTGAAAAGGCCCGACATACCCCATGTGACCTCTGTATATAAACCTACAGCTGGGTTTGCGACCGGAATCCCCCCGCCAGGGTTTGTGCTATTGGGTGTCCAAATTGCATTAAGTCCTTGACTTGCTGCGACTTCATATATATAACTGGGTGAATTCACACAAACCTCAATTGGCCCGGTGACGGCAGTAGGGGGAGCAACTTCATGGACAGTGACGAAGGAAGTCACTGTTGAATTGCAGTATAAATCTGGATTGGCTGCATTGAGGTCTGCAGTGACAGTATAAGAACCACTTGAAGTCCATGTTATCTCTGCGGTATTTCCTGTCACGTTTTGAGCCAAGCCTCCTGAATTAGACCAATCAAAAATGCCACCTAAACTTCCGGATGCGGAAAAGAGTGTTGTTGCACCTAAACATACATCCAATTGTGACGGGTAAACATTAAACTTGGGCTTGACTTCGACATTTAATGTCGCAAACCCAGTACAGTCATTGGGTCCATTTCCAGGTAAATCTTGTAAAAAATCACTTGTATATGTGACATCGATGGTCCCGATGCCTGAAGTGTTCCATTGAATAGTTGCAACAGAGCCCTCTTGATTAATAAGTGATCCACCTGTAACAGACCAGTCATAATCTACACTGAACCATTTGGTTAAGTCATATGAAACGACTTCTCCTTCACATACGATGTCAGGCCCATTTATAGATCCATTGGCAGGGATAATTGGAATCTGTATTGACGTGGGGGTGTTGCAGTGAGCAGGCGTACAATTGTCGACCACCAGTTCAACCGTACCGTAGGGTCCTTGTCCCCACTGTACGAATATTTCGTTTGTGCCTTGTCCATTGGCAGGAAGAATAGGAACGCCAAATGCGTCGAAAACAGACCACGTGTAATCAAGACAGTCTGCGGTTGTAAAATATGAGGCTGTGTCGTTTTCACATAAAGTAGAGATACACTGGATGTCTGGACCGACAAGGCTGTCCACCAGAACTTGTTCAGTATATGTGTCAGCACATGTGCAAAGTACATTTCCCTCTGGGCCAAGTATGTCACTAAATACGGTGAGTGTAACGTCATAAAGGCCTGGAGTACTGTAAATATGGGAAGGGTTTGTGGAGCTAACTGAAGAGAACGATTGTCCGTCTCCGTAATCCCAAAAATAATTCGATGCGCCAGAACTACTCAAGTCTGTAAACTGAATGGGACTATCTAAACAAGCATTTCCTGTAGAACTGAACAGTGCCTCAGGCCCCTCTAGTATTTCTATACAGACGGTATAGGTGACAGGCGTGAAATTAGGGTCTATGTTTGTGATGGTCACAGCGATATTCCCCGCACCGTGAGGCCCCCATAGCACGTCTAATTCTGAAGTGTTTTGGCCGCCTGTGATGATTCCACCTTGTACATCCCAATCATATATAAAGCCTGAACCGAAAACTGGAGCAAAAGCGATAAGAGATGAATTTTCACAAACTTTGATACATTCAATGGCTCCTGCGGATCCATCTCCAGAGGAACTTATGCTAGGGGTTAGTGCAGGGTCAGTGAAGTCAATAATTCCACAATCATGACCACAATCAATTGTGATATTTATGAATCCTTCACAAAACATAGTTAAACCATCAGGAGCGTTGTAGGATAAATAATATGGCAGTAGATGATCTCCGCAACATGCGTCCTGATTTGCATTAGGTGACAATAAAATTTCCCACTGACTTATCGCACACCCAAATGGAGTTAAGGCCTCATTCACAATGAAATTCGAATAAAAGCACCCGCCATCACCCGTATAGCCATAACAATTCTCATATCCCAAAAAATCGTATCCATCATTGGTAAGTGCTTGGAAAAGATCTAGTATAATTTCGTTTGGTGTAAATGATGCATTTACATTGTAGGTTGGCAAGGTGCAAGGGTCTTGAGCCTTTAGTCCAGAACTCGCTGAAATTGCGAAAAACACCAAGATGAGGGTTGATAATGTCGTCTTCATTACAGATGGTTTAATTGCGATTATCCTTCAATTAGCAAATAATATTTGAACTTTCCTAATTTATATTTGCTTATTTTCCGAAAAACCCATGACAACATCAAAGCTCACAATTGACCTTCGAAGTGATACAGTTACTCGACCAAGTGTCGAAATGAGGGGACGTATGCATAAAGCGGTGACAGGGGATGATGTCTTTGCGGAAGATCCTGAAATCAATGAATTGCAAAACAAATGTGCTGAAATGTTTGGGATGGAGGATGGCCTTTTTTGTCCTTCAGGCACAATGACAAATCAAATAGCCATTGCTGTTCATACCTCACCCGGTGAAGAGGTTATCTGTGACAAGCTTTCACATATTTACAATTATGAAGGTGGCGGCATTGCGCGGCTAAGTGGTGCATCTGTGCGTCTTTTAAATGGTGACCTTGGTAGATTTTCTGCTACGGATGTGAGGTCAAATGTTAACCCCTTAGACAGTCATTATGCCAAAACATCTTTGGTGAGTTTGGAAGATACATGCAACAAAGGAGGTGGGTCGATTTGGGATCTTTCTGAATTAAACGAAGTATCAAGAGTATCAAGGGAATTGGGACTTGCTACTCATTTAGATGGGGCTCGTCTTTGGAATGCCCTTGTGGCTCGTGGCATACACAATGATGCGGAAGCCCTTCACGCATACGGGGCCAATTTTGATTCTATGTCGCTGTGCCTGTCAAAAGGTTTGGGATGTCCGGTAGGGTCGGTGCTTGTTGGATCCAAGTCATTCATTGCGCAAGCACACAGAGCAAGAAAAGTGTTTGGTGGTGGGATGCGTCAAGCCGGAATTGTAGCTGCTGCAGGACTATATGCGTTAGAAAACAACATTGATCGCCTTGAAATAGATCACTCACGGGCGAAGAGATTGGGCGCTGCGGCACTTCATCACCCCAGCGTTATCTCACATGCGCCGATAGATACAAACATTGTCATTCTCAAGCTTAAGAAAGGTGTCGATTCTGACGCGCTTTCTTCTGAGTGGGGGAGAAATGGGATTGAATGTTTTCAGTTTGGACCTTCCAGCATACGATTTGTAACCCATTTGGACAATACAGACGATCAAGTAGATGGCGCTTGTCATTACCTATCAAACATTTAGTTTGGATGTCACAGGAAATTAAAAAAGGCGACCAAGTTCGGTTTCTGAATGAAGTAGGCGGTGGTAAAGTGTTGGAGGTTTTCTCTGACGGAACAGCTACTGTGGAAGGGGAGGATGGGTTTGACATGAACTACAAATTACAAGAGCTCATGCGCGTGATAGGTCGAGAAGAAGAGATTGAAGCGTACAACAACAAATTGCCAGATTTGGCATCTATTTTGGCACAAGATCTCGATGAGGGAAGACAAAAGGAAATTCAAAAAGAATTTGACATTAAGTATTCAAATGCGAATGCTACGAATCAAAAAAGAAGGGGGGAGCATATGGTCATTGATCTTCATATTCATGAGCTTGTTGATGATCAATCGGGTCTTAGAGATAGAACGAAATTGGACATTCAATTAAATCATTTCGAACGAATGATGCGGATTGCTGGAGAGCAGAGAGTCAGGAAAGTGATTTTCATTCATGGCATAGGTCAAGGGGTTTTGAGACACCAAATCCGTACGCGTCTTGAAATGTACTATCCCAATTGTACAGTGAGGGATGGAAATCCCCGTGAATATGGTTCAGGGGCCACAGAGGTGTTGTTGGGTCAGTCCTCCTTCTGAGGCAAACTTTCTTCTTTTTTCTTTTTTAAGTCTTCGACGTATTTTTTTGCCACGGCATTTAGATCAAGTCCCGGAACATTGATCATATAATCATCTTTTATGACGCTGAACGAACCTTCGGTTCCCCAATCTAATACTCTGAATTCGTATCCCTCGGCATTGAACCCCAGAGGAATCCACGATTCTTTAATGTTTGCCGAAGCTAAAGCTTCGCCAGGCTGATTAGAAAACCAAAACCTCAATGCCCTTCCCAACATCTTTCTTTCAGAACGTTTGATGTCCTTCCTATCTGCGACCCACGTGGTATATTCGAGATCTTCAAATGACGATGTCGCGGCGTGACATGCATGATCTTTGATCATCGACTCGTCTGCGTCCTTTTCAACTTTGTAGATGACTGGTTCCTGCTTTTCTTTTGTATACCCCATGGCTCGCATCATGGCTGGGGAAAGTTCAGTGCCTTGTTTGTTTTGAGGGATTAAAGTAAGTGTGGTAGCTTGTGTTGAGTCTCTGAAAAAGAAAGATTTCGTATTGTTCAAATCATCAGTCCAACAGAATGTGTTGTGGTTGTCTGAAGAATAAACCTTACCAGTCCTTTTTTTCCCTTTAGCTTCAACAGAGTAGACCAGCCAGTTTTCAAAGATGAGTGTCCCTTCACCTAAAGGCACTCTGGTAAGATTCGCAATCTCTTCCGCCATAGAGGGCAATAGTTTATTGATTTCTTGTGCAAAGGTGTCAGAGTTGCCATTCAGAAAGAATAATAGAAAACATGTTGAAATGATGAATTTTAAAAAGGGTTTCATGGCTTTGAAATACGTGTTTTTTTTACTTTTCTGTTGCGTTGTATGGCCTGTTGCGCTCTCTGTCTTTTGAGTTTCGCACAGCGATGTTTGATGAGAACTCCCACTTTTCACCCTTCCACACATATTCATCATATGTCATTGTCGGTCCGTAAAAGGCAGTGGCCCCAGCAAGAGATGGGTCGCTAGGTGCCAAGCGGTCCAAAACGATTCTGTTGTTTTCAGGTTCGTATCGCAGAGTGGCTTGTAATTCGTCAGAGTATTCCAAAACATGCCGCTTCCGAATGCCATCTGGACGATTTAAATACGGAACGCCTATTCTAATGATGTCGTTAGAAATAACCATGGTTTCCATAACTTTCCTCGTGACTTGGGCATTGGCACCTTCCCATCCCAATAAAGTGTAAACAGGCGTTTTGCCATCATGGGTAAGGATTAAATCGTAATAGATTGCTCCAGGCCAATCATCCACTCTATAGCTTCGAGATTCGTCTTTGGGATCTTCATTTCTGTCATGGATCAACTCAGTCCATTTGAGCGTCTCAAACTGTCCCGAATTGTCAAAGCCATAAATTACAAATGCGCCGTAATCTTGCGTTCTATCTTGTCGTTCAGAATTCCATGATATTATTGTCACCAATTCATTTCCTTTACCCGCTGAAACGATTCCTGCAGGCCATTTCGCCATAAGTTCAGCCAAAGGTTCAGAGGAATCGATATTGTCAAGTGTCTCTCTCAAAAGGGTCTTCAGATCGTTGTGAAGGATAAATCGATCGTGATCAGTGGATGCTCTGCGAAGATTTTCGAACATCATTGGTATTTGAGAAGCACGAGGTATTTGCGCCAAATATGAAGAAAACGGAGCGCTGATTAGGAGTAAAAAGGATAGAATTCCAGATAAATTTAACTTCATACTTATAGAACGATCCATCCTCAGAAGATATTACTTTGAAGGGTTATACATGCAAAAACGCCTTTTTTGACAGCAACAATTCTTCGCTTTCTCTTCTGTCTTCATCATCAATACAACAATCTACAGGGCAAACTGCGGCACATTGAGGTTCATCATGAAAGCCTACACACTCAGTACATTTATCAGGAGAGATGTAGTATAGGTCCATACTTATCGCATCGTTTTCCTCGTCAGCGTCTATTTCACCCGCAGTCGGATGAACGCCAGTGCCGTTAAATCCAGTGCCATCTGTGAAACGCCAATTTGCGCCGCCTTCATAGATTGCTGTGTTTGGACATTCAGGTTCGCAAGCCCCACAATTAATGCAGTCGTCAGTTATAATGATTGCCATGTACTTTTGCCTTTCAATTTTCAGATACAAAGGTACAGTGAACAGTCTTAAACCCGTATTATGCAAACTCGGAATTTGGTTTCGAGAAAAAGCGCATACAGAAAGTGAATTACTCCGATTGGCTGAAGCTAATAACGGCTGGTTTACACATGAAAGTGTTGCCAAATCATTTCAATCTCATGGATCTTCTTTGCAAGATGAGCTTGTAGATAAATGGTTAGATGCATATCAACTTCCAGATGCAATTCTTGCTGACTCTGGCAAAAGAATAGGTATTATCATGGCGGGTAATTTGCCTTTGGTGGGTCTTCACGATATGCTCTGTGCACTTGTTGCCGGTCACAAAGTGGCGGTAAAGACATCTAGAGATGATACAGTTCTTCCGAAAAGAGTAGTACAAGAAATAGAATCCATTGAACCAGCTTTAAAAGGTAGAATCGAATTTGTTGAGGGAAAATTAGGCGATGTAGACGCGCTAATCGCAACGGGAAGTTCAAATACCATGCGGTATTTCGATGCTTACTTTGGCCACATTCCCCATGTATTTAGAACGCAAAGAACAGGTGTTGCCGTTTTAGATGGTGAAGAATCTCCAGATGAATTGAAAGGGTTAGGGGATGATATGTTTACACATTTCGGGCTTGGATGCCGGAGCACGACAAAAGTCTTCCTCCCGACTGATTTTGATTTGGACAGGTGTTTTGCAGCCTGGGTTCCGTGGAGTTTTTTGGCAAATAATAACAAGTATGCAAATAACTATGATTATCACAAAGCGATTTGGTTATTGAACAGAGAAGAATTGATAGAAAATGGATTTTTATTGGTAAAAGAAGATGAAAATTGGGTATCACCAGTGGGAACGCTTTTCATTGAGAGATATGATGATGTCGGAGAATTAATTAAGAAGCTTAGCGATTATAAAGATGGTCTACAGCTTGTGACTTCAAGGTCAGGAGCGACCAAGTTTACAAAAGAATTATCTGCTCTAGCCCCAAGTATCTCACAACAAGATTTGGGCTTGGCGCAATGTCCTTCACTGAGTGACTATGCCGATGGTGTGGATTCGGTGGAGTTCTTGTTAAAAATTTAATGCTTCCCTTGATTCTTGGTATATTCGCAACATGCAAAAAAAAATGAATGGACATCTGATCTTTAAGAGTGGCACAGTCTTTTTGCTCGCCGCTATTTTTACTTTGGGATTTACGCGTTGTACTACTGAGGTTGACTTGACGGCACCATATGTGTCTGTTCCTGTGGTTTTTGGGCTTCTAGATGCTAAGGCAGATACGCAATGGGTCAGGATTAATCGTACGTGGTTAGGGGATGGAGACCAAACCCTAGTCGCGCTAATCCCGGATTCCTCAGAATACGAGACCTCAAGACTTACAACACGTTTTGTGGAGGTTGTCAATGACATTGACACCAGAGTTTTTGAGCTCAAGGACACGATACTCCAAAACAAAGAAGAAGATGGTGTGTTTTTTGCGCCAGAACACAAAGCGTATTATGCGCCTACACGTGCGAACGAATCACTTAACCCTGATGCGCACTACCGTTTGGAAATTGTGATCGACGATTCAGTCAATGTCAGTGCGGAGACAAATATGATCGCTGTTTCTGTAGGAAATATTCAGCAACCGCCAGCGGGTTTAAACAATGTGAAACTCAATTTCGCGAATGTTGGACCGTCGCAAGTCACCTATCCGAATTATCCTTTCAAGTGGTTGTCTACATCTGGAGCATCCCGTTATGACGCTGTTTTACGAGTCCATTTCATCGAGCACTATTGGGCCGATGATTTTCATACTGTATTGGATAGCTCACGTGATCGCACGATTGAAATGTCTATTGGAACGGTAGATCCACCTGGGACCTCAGGGAATCAAGAGCTGGAGAAATTATTCGATGGTCAAACATTTTTCACCACATTAAATTCCCGTTTGGAGAAAAACATCAGAATTACAAGAGAGTTGGGGGTTTGGGATGCGGATAGCCAAATCGCACGAGCGTTTGATTTCTTGCTGATTGTCGCAAACGAAGAACTTGCGATATATCTAGATGTGAACGCCCCTGTGACGGGGATTATTCAAGAGCGCCCAGAATATTCAAATATTAATGGGGGTCTTGGTCTTTGGGCGTCACGAACGACGCAAGGAGTCTTTGGTTTGGGATATTCGACAGATACAATAGAGCACCTTCAGGAGGGTGACGATACTGCTGAACTTAATTTCTGTACACCGAATCCGTTTTCTGACTATACTTGTCAATAAATTCGCTTGCGATCGACTGACCTATGAACGAACATGCCCTAATTTCTAAACATAGTCAAGCTGAAATAGAGCTTTCTATGGGGATGTGTATCGTAAAATACAGTGCAGCCTCTATGATTGACTTGGCCTGTGTTATGCGCACAGAAGATGACCGGAATGCACTTTCAAATTCGGGCCCAGTACTCCATATCATCCCGTCAGACTCGCCGCTTGTTGAACACGATGCGCTTAAATGGTTAGGCAGTGATCAAGCCATGAACGGTGTCATTGCACGTGCTGTGGTCGTTCCGTCAAACCTTGCGGTCATTCAAGATAAGATTAGGTGGGCGTTATTTAGACCCTCTGTTCCCTTTAGAATCTTCCGCAACACGCAGGTCGCAAAAGGGTGGCTCATTGATGTTTGGTATAGCCATATGGAAGGAAAAGAAATTTAGGACCCAACAAGTGTCGCTTACTGAATAATGACCCTAAGGGATTCAGTGTTCAATCCCTTTTCAGAGGAAGTTGAGATGATATAAGAACCAGGGGAAAAGAGGTCGGTAGAAATAATGGGTCCCATTCCAGAAATGATAATCTTCCCCATGAAATCTGAGATTTCCCATGTTGTTTCTTGATCAGCGCCACTTAAAACAATGTTTTCTCCAGAAGAAGCTGGGTTCGGGAATGCGACCAAACCCGAAGGCGTAAGCACTGTTATTCCATCTGTATTTGAGCTGTCTTGATTAGGCGCTTCTCCTTGATATTCTAAGCTGTAGGTGGTGCCGAAAATTGTTTTTGCTTCAAGATAGGGGAGTCCCCCGTCACCGAGCCATGTGTAAACAGTTGAAATGCGGTCAATTTCAAAAGGTTCGCCTCCTGCTTGCGTTAAAACATCGTGCGTCGTGATTGTTGTACTTATTCTCAGAACTTCGTGCGAAGCACCGTTGGGGAGAAGTAAAGTTCCCCATCCGTCCACTGAGCCTTCGCGCGTTGCTGAAGTCGCGTAGTTAAGCACGCTTGGAATGTCAACTTCGTAAGCAGAAGTAGAAGAAATGACGTCCTGAAAATTCAATGGCAGGGTATAAATTTCATCAATGTCACTGTATTCAATAGGAATATCGAAACCTTCCAAATTCATAGAAATTCCTGCGAGATTATATGAAGAACCAGAGGTTTGGTAATAGCTCATCATGTTGGAAATTGTCACTGGAAGGTCAATGCCTAACTCTGACAGGAATGCGAGGTCGAACTCTCCAGGGCCGAAAATATCGCATAAATAATCAGGATTTGTCCACGCGTTATTGAAGGAAAATTGAGCCAAAGCAGGAGCTTCAGCTATTCCTCCGAATTCAACTAGAGTCTCCGAATTTGAGTCTAATGTTGAGAAATCCCAAACATAATTTGCGCCAGTACTCACATAATCTCCTGTGATGTCTGCCGTAGATGTTTGAATGAGATAGCTTCCTCCTGCTTGTGGGAGGTCAGAAGCGTTTATTGTCGTTTGAGCGTGGTTAGAATGAACAACGAACAAAATAGACACAAGGCTGACGATGTATTGTGTGGTTTTCATATTGCAAGTTACGTTATTATTATCTTCGAGGTTGAGTAGCATTTATGTGCACATACGTCCTTCATGTAAATGGTCAAAGTTTTCAGCAGAGTTCTATTGTGTAACTTGCTCACTTATAATTTTGCCGCTGAGATGAAGATAGGATTTGATGCCAAAAGAGCATTTTTAAACAACACAGGTCTAGGGAACTATTCGCGTGATGCTATTCGTGTGCTTTCTCGTTCTTTTCCAAAAAAAATACTTTAAGCTAAACGATCTATCTGAATTTAGCGACACAAATTCCTTACTTAATACTAACTTAGCGATGTGATTTCAGCTGTGGTGATTACATATAACGAAGAGCGTATTATTGCGCGTTCAATTGATTCTCTGAGGACAGTTGTGGACGAGATAATTGTTATAGATTCATTTTCTACAGACAGAACAATTGAAATCTGTAAAGAGAAAGGAGCTGTTGTTCTGCAGAACAAATTTGAGGGTTATAAAACCCAAAAGAATTTTGCGATTACAAAGGCTAAGTATGAATGGGTGCTGAGCATTGATGCTGATGAGGTTCTTAGTAATGAGTTGATTGACTCATTATTGAAATGGCGTAAAAACCACAAAGATTCGGGCAATTTTAGTTCTCAATCTCTACAACCCGTTGGATATTTTATTAGCCGACGCACCGATTATTGTGGGAATTGGGTAAACTTTGGTGGATGGTACCCAGATAAAAAGTTGCGGTTTTTTAATCGTAATGTAGGACAGTGGTCTGGGAGAAATGTACACGAAATCGTAAAAATAAAAGAAGGGTATTCAACAAGTTTCCTTAAAGGTGACTTGTTGCATTACAGCATTAATGAACCTGCAGATTTGCTCCGTAAATTATTTATATATAGTGAGATGGGTGCGCGATTCATGAATGAGGAAGGAAGGTCTACGTCCTTTATTGAGGCGATCGTTAGGTCAGCTTTTAGATGGTTACGCCAAACCTTCTTTCAATTGGGCTTCTTTGATGGGATGTTAGGTTTAAAAATCGCAAAACAAAATTCGTTGGCGACATTTTGGAAATATCGCAGGCTTGATTTCATTAACAAAGGAGAAAAGGACATTCTTATACTAGAGAACAATTGTAGAAATGAAGCGGTAATCGTATCAAATGCGATAAAATGGTTTAATCCTCAAGCAGTAGTAAAGATTAAGAATTATTCAGAGCATTCCACATTTGAAAATGAAATAGACTCAGTTGTTTTTATGTCTTCACAAAAGAAAGATTTAATTTTAGACGGACTTAGACAACTTCATAAGTTTGGCTACCCAGCAGCCCTGCGCTTTCCCGAGGAAAAAGACTGGGTTCTTCTGTCATAGCTTAAAACGACATATTTTATCATAATGCCTTCGCGACTCCTCTGTAAGTCATTGGTCGTTTCGGATTCCAAATAAATTCCTGAACCGAGTGAAGTCACGGTGTAATAGTATTCCTACGCCCTGAACACTTTCGCCCTCGAGTCCTGGGATATTTGCGCGTTGTGTAGAGTATCCAGTAAGTTGGAGTGTTCCATCATCTTTGAGATCGTATTTGATTCGAAATTCTTTGAGTTGTAAATCATCTATTGACCCAGTATTGAGTTGTTGTGTTCCGAGCTCGCCTTCAACGTGGAGCCTGTCATTAAGAAGTTGAGTGGAAAGTGCCACTGCGAGTGCAGCTTCGTTGCCAGAATTGTTTCTCGCATCGTAATCTATTCCAATATTAACATCGTCACTAAGTCCTGATAACCAGTTTCCCAATTGGGCTGAAATCAGCTCTGTACTGTTTTCTTGAAGTCCAGTACTTCCTATGGCCGCTGCTTGCCATTGGGGAGGAAGGAACTGTTGAAGAATCAGGAGTGATATGGCTTGCCTGTTCATCTCTTCTTCATTCGCCAAGAGTGAGGCCAAAGTAGCCTTGGTCCTAGAATCTCCATCAGGAAGCTGAATGTCGAAATTGATGCCAGGTCTCATAAGATCTCCATTCATTGCGAGAATCAAGTCTACTTTTTGTTTGCTGTTGTCTAAGGTTTCCGGAGCGATTGGAAGGAGCGAGGTTCGTGTTGAGTACAACGTTCTTAAATCTATTTCTGCTTTGTATGGGTCGCCATACCATTTTATCGTGCCACCAGGTTCCGCAACGAACCTCTTGTTTATGAAGTTGGACAAGGTGAAAAGGTACTCACCTTCTATCACCTTGAGTGATCCGAACATCGCAAGTCGTTCAAAATCATCAAGGCCCAAATGGATCACCCCCTCACATTTCCCGATGATTTCATCTCCCACCGCTTCGTCAAAAACGATTCTTGCTTCACTTTCTTGATCCACATCAATAATTAAGTCAAGACGAACGGAGGTTTTGGATTCATTCTCATTAACAGATTCATTGTCAGTGTCTTCCTGAGTGGAGTGGTCAATAATCTCAACAAAGGATGACCATGTAGTGCTCGTTCCAGCATCCATAGGAAGCACAAACTGAGTGCCTTTGGTTGTTTTCAGTCGCGCTTCAATATAGAGTTTATCGTCATAGCCGAAGACATTAATATCCCCAACGCCATTTGCATTTCCATAGAAATAAGCATCTGGAGAACGTGGTATGTTCATGACCTCTAAAGGTTTATTCAGGTCATCTATGCTCATAGAAATATCTAAATTCCACTTCTCATAATTTTCATGCAATGCGGTTCCCACCAAAACACCTTCACCACCATAGCTGTCTTTAATGACAACTCCGTTGAGTTCGATTCCGTCGGGTTTGACATCAAACTTACCGTTGACATCATACTCAGTGCCAAGGTATTGGATTTTTACTTTTGCCTCTTTTAAAACACCTCCACCCAATATGCTTGGTTTTCTGAAGGGGCCTTGAACGGTGAAAGCTGCATCTAGTTTTCCTCCCAGTTTGGCTGTTTTTTCATTTAAAATAGTATTCGCCCAACTCAGAGGGAAGTCTGTGGTATAAGACATAAGGTTCAAGTTGAAATCGCCTAATGGGAGCGGAGTGACCGACCCTGAGGTGTGGATAATTCCCTCTCCGTTAACACCAAACCCTGTCATGTCGCTTTGAATTTGTATGTCTCGCTTTGAATACGTGAGTTCAAATTTACTTTTAGGGATCGTTTCACCTCCATATGACACGCCTTCACCCTCCCCAGAAATACGGATCACAGGGTTCCTTAATGACCCGCCCAATGATCCAGAAAGATTGATGTTTGATGCGCTCAGGGGAATATTAAACCATGTTTTCGTTCTGCTCGTATCAATTCGGTCTGTGTGGATTAAGAAGTTTAAAGGTTTGGCGCTATCGCCTCCAACTTGTCCTTCGATGTCAGCTTTAAATCCTCCCCCTGTCCAGCTCATCCCGTCACTAGATATCTCAGTTGAATTTAGCGACAAAGATGACGGTATTCTCGTGAGCTCGAGCGTGTCGTTTCCCAGAGGTATGGTCGCCTCATAGAGGTCAAATCCCCATGAATCTTCTTGCTCTAGAAGGCCTTCTAAGCTGACGATGCCTTCAATTCCAGCGAAGTTTTTCCATCCACAATCTGCAGTCCAAACCGTGTCCGCATGGATGTCTATATTCATGTCTTGCGCATAGATGTCGCCACGCTTTAATAGCTCTGAAGCTTCTATATTTATCCAATTTTCATCTGTTCGTCCACTGAAGTCAAGAAAGACATTGTTTAATTTAAAATCATCAAATTCTACCCAATCAGTTTTTCCGAGTGCTTCGGTTTTTTGATGGTCGATGAGCCATGAGAACTCTGTTCCTTCTGACACAGTAAGCGTCGTTCCCAGTATCGCAGAAATGGGCTTTGATTGAAGGATTTCACAGCGTCCACTCGTGAGAAGTGTATTTGCAACAGGTGACTTGTTCTCGCGATCGACTCTCATGATCATTAAGTCAAGCCATTCCGTCCACATTTCTGTATCCAAAGAGAATCTTGCATCTCCTGTCATCAAATCCGATTCAATTTGAACATCTAGAACCCCTTTTTCTATCGTTTGATTTTTCTCAGGATGAAGGGCGGCAACAAGGTTGAATCTGTCGAATTTAATCGGCGCTTGTATTGATGAGTTGTTGTCTTTAATTTGAATTAAAACAGGTTTTATGAAGTTAAGATTTGCAGTGAGTTTGCCGCCCCTGTTGGGGTTATTCCACTCTGCAAAGCCGTTTAAACGGGTGTGCAATTCCCAGCTATTTCCGAAGGTCTTTGCTTTTCGGATGTCGTTGTCCCATGTTACGTCGACATGTCCTTCTTCGCCATAAATTTCTGCATTTATATTTTCGAAGATGCCATATTCGGTTTCTAGGCTGTCGAAATGAAACGTACTTTCCCATCCAGCAGCAAAACCATGTTCTTTCCAATTCAATGTGTAGTCTGCCTGGAGAGAAAGGCCACCTCCTAAATTTTGACTGACAGCCACTGTACCTTCAATGTTATTTGTGCTTCCTCGTGCCGAAAGATGAATGGATTCTATCTTATCAGCTATTTTTTTAGCTTGAGGAGATATTTCTTGCATGGCCACTTTTAAATCTTCAGTCCAAGGTTTTAATAAGCTTGCCTTCAGGTCAACGTTGAGGTCCCAGGCAAGTTCTTCGCCTATGTTTCTGGCGCTACCCGAAATAGTTCCGTCAGAATTAGTCAGTTTATTTATCACAAGCACGCCGTTTTTGTAGATGACCTTTCCGGTCATTTCATCCGTGTTAAGCGCTCCCAGAATGTCATTAACCTCATCATTTACCCAAGGAACTATGAAGGTGGGATGAACGGTGACCAAGACATCAAAATTTGGGAGTTGGTTCCCCGCTAACCCTCCTTCCAATTCCGAGTCGTCACCTCTTCCCAGTTCGCCTTGGAATTCTATTCCTGCAGCTTTAAAGTCCGCGACTGTCAGGTTGAATGTGTTGTTTGTGAATTTTCCTTTTCCGAACGTTTCCTCAACTGAAATCACTTTTGTTTCGTTAAAATACGAAGTGGCATTCAGGATTTCATATCCACCAATGTTAGCAGAAATATCGTCTTTGCGCGTCTCCTTGCCACTTTCAATGACAATCGAATCGAGTGCGAATGAGGCGATGTGTCCATTGAGTGAATCGCCTAATTGCCATTCAAAATCGGTCATTTCGACACGTTCAAATAACATTTTACGGCGAGAATATTCGCTTGTAGACCCACTGGTGAAAGCGCCATAGAATTGGTCTAAGCTGTCCGCAAAAAAACGGACTCCATCTAAACTGATTTTGCCAAACTCAGAAACGCCTTCAGAATTAGATCCTTTGTATTTTAAGTCGAATGTGCCACATGAAATCTCAGCATCTCCTGTGGCGCAAGTAAGATCACTCAAGGTTAAAGTGCGCTGAAAAAAGTGTAGTTCTACTGCACCTATTTCCATCTCAAGGCCCAAGGATTCAGTGACCATGTCAGTCGCATAATTTATTATTGCGGTTTGGACGGGTGGAAGTTGGGTCAAGCCAGATAGAATTAAAACGACTATCGTAACTATTTTGATAGCGCTAAAGACCCACTTCTTGAGCTTGCGACCCTTTTTCTTTAATATGTTTGAATTCTCGGTCACTTACTCTTTTGTTGTGCAAGCAAGATAAGAAGTCTTGTGCGCCGTACTTTCGCAGTTGTACTTATTTTACGTTGTCACTTATAAAAGATGAAAATTCCAAACTTAACAATACTCGCTATTGAATCGTCGTGTGACGATACAGGAGTGTCTGTAGTGAAAGGGGATACCGTGCTTTCTAATCTTGTGGCAAATCAAGAGATACACACACGTTACGGTGGTGTGGTGCCTGAGCTTGCCTCGAGAGCACATATGAGTAATATCACTGCGACGGTTGATTTGGCCATAAAAGATGCGCATATTTCTCCCTCAGACATCGACGCTGTTGCCTATACCATAGGTCCTGGTTTAAGTGGCTCTTTGCTTGTTGGAACATCTTTCGCAAAATCATGGGCGTGGGCTCATGATTTGCCCACCGTCCCCGTTCACCATATGCGGGCGCATATTTTGGCGCATTTTTTAGCGCCAAGTCCTTCGCCTGACTTTCCATTTCTGTGTTTGACAGTTTCTGGGGGGCATACCCAGATTGTTCATGTCCACAGCGCATCAGATATGAATGTTATCGGAACGACTGTTGATGATGCAGCTGGAGAGGCGTTCGATAAAGTTGCCAAACTCATAGGTCTCCCGTATCCCGGAGGCCCCCTCGTGGATAAATATGCACAATTGGGGGATCCGGAAGCGTTTGTATTTAAGGGGTCTAAAGTAGACGGTCTTAATATGAGTTTCAGTGGCTTGAAGACGCAAGTCCTTCGCTTTCTTCAAGCACGACTTAAGTCAGACCCCC
>CAJXHE010000010.1 GCA_913051865.1 uncultured Flavobacteriales bacterium | reverse complement strand
TCTGCGAATTTCTATCGTTATCAAGATGCTTGGATTTTCTCGCCAAGTTCGGTTGTGTTTTCAGTGTCCTCAGATGGGAAGAATTTCGAGGTGATTTCTGAACGTGTTTTTAAAACCTCACTGGACAAAAATGATGCGCAAGATATTTTGACAATCAGTACAGGGAGATTGAACAATGTCAAAGCGCAGTATGTTAAGATGCGGGCGGTGAACTCAGGGCTTTGTCCTGATTGGCACGCTGCAGCTACTGAGCCTACGTGGCTTTTTTGCGACGAGCTTGTGGTAAGGGCCAAGTAAAAGAGCGCGTAAAAGCTTTGGTCAACTACTCGCCAAGTATGGCATTAAGGCTTATTGCTTGAATCAAAAATTGAGAATGAGATTTCTGAGAAGTGCCAAGCTTTGCAAATTCAGGCGCCCAAGTTTCTAATTTGTGAGGTGTGAATATGACGGTTTTCTTTTCGCCAGGGAGAAGATCAAATCCATTGATATTGAAGTTTCCGGAAGCGTTACAAGTAAGTTGAACGTTTTTTGCGAAGACGGGAGATTCTATAATATACTGCGTGCTGTTGTTTTCGGAATACATTTTTTGTCCGTTGCGAACAGTAATATCTGCTTTTTCGAGGTTGAGGTCTTTCGGCAATACTGTCCACACCACAGCGCTCGCTGAATGTTGACAATTGGATGTGTCCTCACACGCGTCGTCGCTCCACGAGAGTTGAATAAAGGATTGTGTGGGGTCGACTTTCCTGCTGAGAATGTTTTCGAGTTCTGTCCACATTGGTTTGCCAGGGGAAAGGGTCAATGGATGTTCACTCATGGAGAGGACATCGCCATTGAAACCCACAACAGAAACCCCTAAGGTTCCTGGAATCTCTTTGGATGCTTCTCTGGTGGGATTTGAGACAAGCCCAACTTCAAGGATGGGTTTTCGACCTTCAGTATTCCATCTGCCGAATAGGAGCGTAGGCGCGAAGGCGGTCTTAAGCGCGTGATGGAGTAGTTTCCATTTCCCATGTGCATCAATCGAAGACCATGAGGCGACAGGCCAGCAGTCATTTAATTGCCAAACCAAAGATCCCGAACAGAAGTCTTGATTGAGGCGTGCAGCTTTGACACCATCAGAAATACCCTTGGCTTGAATCACTTGTGTGAGATATGACCATTCCTCATAAGGTAGATTTTCAAAACCATTTCCGTGGGTTTCGTTGAGATAAGAATCGATAATGTCAAATCCCCGTGAATGTTTTTCGTGTGCAATGACTGCTTCTGATTCACGTGTAAATTGTGCGTCAGGCACCACCGTCTCCCATGTCGATTTTTCTGGGAAGCTTTGAAATCCGAACTCGCTCATAAATCTGGGAACCCTTGTCCAAAGTGAATCGAAAGAATATCCGTCATGCCATATTCCCCAGTCGTGTGCATCTCCCCACTTGACAAAGTCCGAATCCCCTCGACCTAAAGATGGAGAAGATGACCAGTAGGGTGCGTCATCAAATTCAGCAACGATCGAAGGTAAAAGTTCCTCAAATATTTTGTCGTAGGAGGATTGGATATCTGAGATTTCGTCACTTGTAAGACCATCCTTCCATCCCCACCTCGCCCAACCTTCGCTCACCTCATTGTTGCCACACCACATCGCCAAGGATGGATGGTGGCGCAGTCTTTGGGTTTGGTATGTAGCTTCTTCAGTGACAGAATGTATGAATTCACCATCGCCAGGATACATGGCACACGCGAACATGAAATCATGCCACACCAACACGCCCAATTCATCACACGCATTCATAAACGTGTCAGATGCATAATTTCCACCGCCCCACACTCTGAGCGTATTCATGTTAGCCGCAACAGCATTTTCTACCAATCTCACTTCTTCTGAGTGACGAATGCGATTCAATATGAGGTCCGCAGGAACAACATTGGCGCCACCCGCAAATATGGGGATGTTGTTTAAGATCCATTTAAAATTTGCGCCTCTTTCATCCTCAGATGTGTCAAGTCTTAGTGTTCGCAGTCCAACCTTAATTTTTTCTCTCCCCATCAGTTTCCCTTGCCCCACAGCAACAACCTCTAGCGTGTGCATGGCGGGTGTGCCTAAGTCGTGTGTCCACCACAGGTCGGCATTCTTGATTTCAAAACCGACTTCAACCAATCCTTTCCCATGATTTAGTTTTCCAGCTGCGACCACCTGTCCTTCCGGATTTGATAAAGCCCACCTCAAAATCAGATTTTCATCTGACTCACCTTCAATTTCCAACCTGACTCTCCCTGTTGCCGTACCTGACACTATGCGGTCTGTGATGACATCTAATTTATTTATTTGAAGCGGATGTTCTTTGTTTGATTCTTGGATGTTTATTGAACCGACGGCGTTGTCAACGAGTGACATGGCCCAATCCCATCCGAATGCATATTGAGGAGATCGATGAACCGCTCTTGGGGCGTCGCCAGGTAATGGATGCCCAGTGTTTGAAATCAATGTTTCTGATCGTTTATGTGGCGACCCGAAATTTATTTTTATGATGTTTCCGTTCGGTTTTAAAGCGGATTTCAAGTCGAACTTCCACTTGTGGAAAGCGTTGTCAGTTGTGCCAATGTTCACGCCATTGAGAGACCAAACAGAGTACGTAAGGACCCGATCTAGTTCCAGGAAATCCGATCTCATGTCACGATCCGCAGCGTCAAAGGCATGTGAAGTAAAGGTCCAATCCATTTGGCTTACCCATTGAATGGAATCTTCATTTGAGCCCACAAATGGATCTGGAATAATTCCTTCGCTTAACAAAGCATTGTAAAGGCTTCCCGGTAGCTTTCCTGTTGCTTTTATTTCTGTAGAGTCTAGACATTGCCATGTGCCAAAAAGAGTGAGTGCTGTTTGGGCGTGACTTTCGTTCGGTAATACAAGAGACAAAATAAGAAGAGACAAAATAATTTTTTTCACGTTGCAAAATACGTTAAAGACTTTTACCTAGATCATCATCATAACGCGTGGACACGCTTTAAGTGCTGCCCTTAATGCTTGATTTAAGTTTAAATTATTGCGCATTTTTGTCTGAGGGTATTTCATATATTTCGAGATGTTTAAGTTGGTAACGTGAAGTTGTCAGGTGAAAGGCATTAGCTGTATAGGTGTTTTTTATCGACCAAATAACATCTTGTGTCGATTAATTTAAAATACACGTATAATAATTTTTTATTATACAGGTGCTAAACTACTTTTGGAATGTATTATTAATCATTAAGGGAAGTGAATGAGCCCTTCTTGAATGAATACAAGTAGATTGTTAGGATAAAAAGAGCGCTTTAATTGCGCTCTTTTTTTGTTTTCCCCTTACTTGCAACCATGAAACAAACGTTTATTTTAATAGCCACTGTTTTCTTATGTTTTTTTCTCACAGGGTGCTGTGATGAATCGGCACAGGATTATATCATTATCGAATCTATTGATGTCATTGCTTTTGATGAAGATTATGATGATGATACTGTTCCAGATGAAGGGTTCCCAGAGTTATATGCCATCGTTCGCATTAATGGTGACAACGATTATATATCGGAGGTTTCTTATAGTCAAGCTTTGCCTGCTTCCATAGATTTAGAATCTTTTCTGTTTATAGGCGAAGAGATGAATCTCCAGATCGAAATATTAATCTTTGATGATGATGAAGCGACTACTGAGGATTTTATCGGGAGCACGACCTTCGTTCCCAGCGATTTTCTACTTCAGCGCAACCGTCGTGAGACTGTGCAAGGTGGCTTTTTAGAGCTCGATTTGATGTTAAAATGGGAGTGTGGCAGTTAAATTTGTTTTTTTTGTTGGATACGTTGGATTCCGAACTATATTTGCACCCCTGAATTAAATAAAAAATGGCAAATCACAAGTCAGCATTAAAGCGTGTTCGTTCAGACGAAAAGAAGCGCGACCGTAACCGTTACCAGCACAAGACAACGCGTAACGCAATTCGTAACTTGCGTGCGTCAACTGACGCTAAAGAAGCAGCTGCGATGTTGCCTAAGGTCTCGTCTATGTTAGACAAGCTTGCAAAAACGAATGTCATTCACAAGAATAAAGCGTCCAACCTTAAATCTAGCCTCACCATTCATACATCGAGCCTAGCTTAAGTCAAGACTATGATCATATTTGACCCCTCGACATGATGTCGGGGGGTTTTTTTTTGAAAATTTTCGAGATGATGTGTTATGGTGAATGATTTGAAACCGAGGGAGAGGATGCTCATTCAAGGTGCAAGTGCTTTAAAAGATTCTGAATTATTGGCGATTTTAATAGGCAATGGATCTAGCGGTAAGACAGCGCACGATGTTGCCATTGACCTCCTTAATTTGGCGGGTGACAATTTGCATGAGTTAGGTAAGTTTCTTCCAGAAGGGTATGCCTCAATTTCGGGAATAGGGTATGCAAGAGCTTCGATACTTACTGCTGCAATGGAGATTGGTCGCCGAAGAATGTCGAGTTTGAGGCCTGTCACCATCCAAATTGTTTCTTCTCGAGACGTATTTTTAAGGTTTGTTGATAGGTTGTCGGATCTTCCGCATGAAGAGTTTTGGATTTTACTACTTCGCAGATCAAACCATGTTCTTGCAGAAATTAAAATTTCATCAGGTGGATTGTCAGGGACTGTTGCCGACCCAAAGATAATTTTTGGAAGAGCGCTTGCGTTAAGAGCTTCGGCAATTGTTTTAATCCACAATCATCCCTCGGGAAACCCCAAACCGAGTTCCAGTGATAAATCACTCACAAACAACATGAGAGAGGCCGGAATTTTTTTAGATTTACCTGTACTAGATCATATCATTGTAGCAGGCAAGCAGTATGTTAGCTTTGCAGACGAAGGACTCATCTGAATATGCCTTTGTTACTCACCATATTAGGGGCCAGGCCTCAGTTTATTAAAGCAGCTGCTTTGACTAGAGCTATTGCCAATAAAGTTGAATTGGGCTGGAGCCAATCAATCATTCATACGGGACAACATTACGACGCCAAGCTTTCTGATATTTTCTTTGAGGAATTACATCTGCCCAGACCAAACTATACGCTAAAGCTAGAAAGTAGCGAAAGAACGTCTAGAATGAATGAGATGAAATTGGGGATAACGAATGCAATAAACGCATGCACGCCAGATGCGGTACTCGTCTACGGAGACACTGATTCAACACTGGCAGGCGCTCAGGCTGCAGATGCGTTGGGAATTCCGATTATTCACATCGAGGCAGGTCTGCGGTCTTTTGATCTTGATATGCCAGAAGAGGTCAATCGGATTGCGACAGATAAACTGTCGTCCATTTTAATTGCGCCGACGACTACTGCCATGAAAAATCTTCATAATGAAGGGATTTACGGCGCTTTTCTGACGGGAGATATCATGCATGATAACGCATTGTATTTCACAAAAGAGATGCAGGCACTTGAATCTAAATCGGTCCTCCTTACAATGCACAGACCCTCCAATGTTGATGACCTTCCGCTTCTACAGTCTTGGATTGATGCTATCGGGGATTGGTGTGCGCTTCATCATGTCGATGCGACTTTTCCGGTGCATCCTCGCACAAAAAAATCTCTCGTTGCATTATATGGTTCAGTTTGGTCTCACGTGCTTTTGAAAAAAAACATTCATGCCATTGATCCCGTTGGATATGTTGAACTTCTTCGGTTAATCAAGACGTGTCGCCTGGTGATTACAGACTCAGGAGGGATTCAGAAGGAAGCGTACAGTTGTGAAACACCCTCGGTCGTCATACGTCGAAATACAGAATGGGTGGAGCTAGTGAAGGCAGGTCATACTGTTTTATGCTTTGAACCAAAGGATCTTAGTGGGTGTGCGAATTCACAATTTGGACGAACAATAAATGGTGATGATGCACTGTATGGTAACGGCGAGGCCGCGCATGATATTCTTAGGATTTTAAGTGAAAAGTTGTCATGAGTAAGATTTCTATATCCTACAACTCGCCTACTGAACGAATGAGGTACGGTGCGGACATCTTATTTAGAACATGTCTGGGTGTTGAAGTTGAATGGTTAGAAAATGTTGACCTTGACAATGGGGACAATCACTTTTATACAATTAACGCTACAAATAAGTCTTTACAGTGTCCAATCCATTCATTGAGCTTTGGCGACGATGAAACAACGCGCTCTTCGGGTGTCACATGGGTTGAATGGAAGGGTTTTAAATTCCCAGGTGAAGTCCTAGGTGTAACTGATTTAATGTTTGACCCTTTGGCTGCGGCGTTTTTTTGTTGTTCACGTTGGGAAGAAATTCCTTCAGATGGTGAACGAGATACTGTGATGCGAGACACGCATGGTCGTTTTCGTGGCGTTTCTAGCGCGGCCTATAAGGAGGGGATGTTGCGAACGCCCCTCATTGAAAACCTCGCAAAGATTCTTGCAAAAGAGTTGGGAATTATACCCTTAATTACAAGACAAGATTATGAATATCACCCCACGATTGACATTGATATTGCGTTTGCTTATCAGGGGCGGTCACGCCTTCACAATCTAACTGCAGGTACGAGAGATTTTCTGTTGTTAAGGTGGAGCAGCGTTCGTGAAAGAATGAATGTCCTTTTAAATCATGCCCAAGACCCTTACGACTCATACGATTTTTTTCTTAATCTTCACGGGGACTCACATCTTACGACACAATGTTTCGTGCATTTTGCCGATTATAAAAGACCCTTTGATTTGGGCGTCTCGAAGTCAGTGTTGGTTCCTTTAATTGATAAATTGTCTTCTCGTGCCACCGTAAACTGGCATCCGAGTTACGATGCAATTTCACATCGTGGTCAAACTTTTTTAAATGAAAAAAAGACCTTTGAAGATGTGGGAAATACATCTCAGATTAGAACGCACTTTTTAAGAGGACAGTCTTCAATGTGGACTGCATTTCAAGAAGCGTCAATCCAACATGATTACTCTATGGGGTACGCTGATCAACCAGGGTTTAGAGCGGGTATGAGCCGTCCGTTTCCTGCATATGACATTGAACAGGACACGCCCCTTGAACTTGTGATTCATCCATTTGCTGTGATGGATTCAACATTAAAATCATACTTGAATCTTGACTGTGAACAGTCCCTTCATCTGGTGTCTGAACTCTCCGATTCTGTAAGAGAGGTTGGAGGTGTGATGATGACAGTTTGGCACAACACCTCAGTCTCAAATCATGGGATTTGGAAAGGTTGGCAAACACTTTATGAAGATGTTGTGAGAAGGTGCCTACCTTAGCTCGTATGAATGAGAATTTGATTCACGATTTTAGTAAAAAGAAAGGACTGGCAGGAAGTTTGCTTTTCAGTTTACGTCATCCTCAAGCCCAAAGCCATCGTGCAGTATTCCGTCACAATCTTCAACGTTTGGGATGGATGTTGGGAAATGCGCTGGCAGAGGTTTGGCCCATGAAAGACGTAGAGGTGAATACAGGTCTGGGTACAGCCCGATGCAGTATCCCTTCAGAACAGCCTGTACTGGCCACAGTTATGCGTGCTGGTTTACCTATGCATGCCGGGGTTTTGGATGTCTGGAATGGTGCGGACTGCGCCTTTGTGTCTGCATATAGGAAACACAATTCTAATGGAGGATTTGACATCGAAATCGAGTATCTCGGAGCACCTTCTTGTGAGGGTCGCATTCTCGTATTGGTCGACCCAATGCTCGCAACAGGAGCTTCAATGGTTGCTGCATATAAAGCCCTTTGCTCAGATGGGATACCCAAACAGCTTCATGTCATCTGTGCGATTGCAAGTCCTGAAGGGGTGAAATATGCACAACAAGAATTGCCCGAAGGAACTGCTTTTTGGATTGGAGCGATAGATGAAGGGTTAGATCAGAACGATTATATCGTCCCAGGTTTAGGAGATGCTGGGGATTTGTCATACGGACCGAAAACACGATCATAGAATACAGTGATGGGTGAAGATGTTATGACTGATATTGTTGCTTACCTCGGCTGGGTATTTATGTCCATCCTGAAATTTTTAATCACGCCCTCGCTAATGGTCGCTGCTGGAAATAACTGGTTGGAAGTGATTGTTACTTGCACGCTAGGCGCAACTGTTGGAATCCTGTTGTTTTACACAGCAGGTAAGTCTATTTTTTCATGGTGGAAAATGGTGAAGGCTTCCTCTCGGAACAAAAAGCCCGTCAAAAAAAAACGCTTAATAACGAAAAGAAAAAGGCAGTTCATTCAATTTAAAAGAAACTATGGTCTAAAGGGATTGATGTTAATCTCCGTTTTTATTTCGGTGCCTATAACCGCCGTTCTTGGTGCCAAGTATTTTTCACACAATCGAAGTACACCCTTTTACTTAATCGCCGCATTTTCAGTGTGGGGTTGTGTGTTGACCTTTATAAGCTGGAGCGTTAAATCGGGATTGTTTTAATGACGACATTTAAATGATATGAAAGATTTATTTTTTGATTTGGATCATACGCTTTGGGATTTTGAAAGGAATTCGGTTGAAGCTTTAAGAGAAGGTTATGATGAGATTTCACTTTCTTCCTATGGGATTGAAAGCGTTGAAGAATATATATCGACATACAAAAAAGCCAATGCGTGGTGCTGGGGAGAGTATCAGGCAGGTCGCATGAACAAAGCTGAATTGAGATGGCGTAGATTTTCCATGGCACTTGAACGCTGGGGGTTAGAAAATGATTCTGTATTGGGAGACCGCTTGGGGTCTCATTATGTTGAAACCTCTCCCTTTAAAACGCATCTCGTAAAAGATGCGTTGAAAGTTGTGACCGATTTATATGAACGTGGACACAGATTGATTATGCTTACGAATGGCTTTGAGGAGGTTCAGCACATTAAAGTGACACAGTGTGGACTAGCTCCCTTTTTTGAAACCGTCTTAACAAGCGACGCTCTTGGCGTAAAGAAACCCCACCGAGAAATCTTCAACTTGGCATTGAAAGAAACAAACTCAAAGCAAGAGAACGCAATCATGTTGGGGGACAGTTTGGAGGCAGATATTATAGGTGCAAGAGAAGCAGGGTGGGGACAGGTCTACTATAACCCACAGTCTATTCCTCACAATGAAATTATTCTTCACGAAGTGGTCGATTTAATATCAATTTTAGACCTTCCCTTGAGAAAATAGGATAAAGAAGGTTTGGTTTATTACCTTAGTGAAATGGCAAAAGAAGAAAAAAAGAACAAGCTGAACATCGAGCTTCCAGAAGAGATTAGTGAGGGTATTTACTCAAACTTGGCAGTAATAACACATAGTCCCACTGAGTTTGTGACAGACTTTATTCAAATCATGCCAGGCATGCCGAAGGCAAAAGTGCGTTCAAGAGTCATCATGACGCCGCAACATGCCAAGCGATTGTTAAAGGCTTTGGCTGGGAATATCAAGCGATATGAAGGTACGCACGGTACGATATCTGAAATTAGCGGACCTGAAGAGACAATGCCATTGGCATTTGGGGGGCCACAAGGGGAAGCGTAAGCCTTGATTTGGGCGTTAGTCGTTTAAGTGTACTCTCTCGCCATTAATGGTGCCATATACAACGCCACTTAGCTCCTGATTTTTCCAAGGATTATTGACTCCACCAGATATTTCTGGCGACAAGAACTTCTGCTTGGGAGTGAACCATGTGATTTTTGCAGGAACATTTAATTCAATGTGAAGCTCTGGGAGTTGATAGACTCGGCGCGTTGCATTTGAGATCGAATCTACCAAACGTGCCAACTCTAAATCAGGACAGGCTGTGCATAAGGCAGCAAAAACGGATTCAATTCCTGAAATCCCGTTTGGGCTTAAAGCGAATTCAACGTCATGACTCTCGATGCTCTCAGGTCTGTGGTCAGACACGACAGAGTTAATCACGCCGTCTGCCAATGCCGTTCGCAAAGCCTTTCTGTCAGCTTTGGATCTCAAAGGAGGGTTGACCCTCAATGTTCCGTCAAAGGACATCAAATCTTCATCAATAAAAGTCAAGTGATGTGGCGTGGTAGATGCCGTTATTGCAAGCCCGCGTTTTTTTGCTTGCTTGATAAGTTTGACTCCACCTTGAGTCGATACAACAGGTATGTGTAATCGTCCTCCTGTGTATGATAGAATCTCAATGTCGCGTTGAAGTCTGATTGTTTCAGATTCAGATGGAGATCCAGTGAGGCCTAGCGCAGTACTTGTCTCTCCTTCATGCATAGAGGCGCCTGGATTAAGGTCTTCTTCATTTGCGTCCGACAAGACAACAGCGCCAGAGGGAGATAGGTATTCTAAGGCCATCTTGAGCAGCCCCACCCTTTCAATTGGTTTGTCGTCATAAAACCCAATGGCACCTGCGTTACTCATGTCATAAAGTTCAGCCAATTGTTTTCCTTGCCTCCCTTCTGAGACGCATCCAAGTGGGTGCGGGTCACATGCTACATTGTATTCTGCACCGCGGGTGAGCAGATAAGAGATCGCCGATTTGTTGTCAACTGGTGGTGAAGTTGAAGGAAGCACAGCGACATCCGTGAAGCCTCCAGCTGCACACGCATGAAGTCCTCTTTCGAGTCCTTCTTTTAACTCCAATCCAGGGTCCCGAAAATGAGCTTGTCCATCCATCCATCCCGGACTGATGTAACTGCCTTTTTTATCTAAAACCAGCGCAGATTTATTTTCTAAATCTGTGCCAATTTCTGTGATCACTCCTTTCTTAATCCGGAGGTCAATTTTCTTACCATTGAAAGAACCGCCTGTATCGACGACTCTGACATTTTTTATGAGTATGTGCGTTTCCATCTTTTTTGAAGAATTGTTTCACCTGCTAATGCAATAATTACGACAAGAATTAAATACCACCAAAGATGGTTTCCAGTATCTAGATTCCCAACTACAGAGGAAATAGTTTCGTTTGTAACATTTAGAACGGAAGCATTACTCCATCCAAAAGATGACAATTGTTGTCGAAATGTGGGGGTATCCCACGCAGAAGGATTGCTTTCAGTTCTGTCTGCGTTGAGGCCAAATGCAAGGACTTGGGCTTTATCTATTTCAACGAAATAATTTCCCGGTGTATCAAGTTCGGGGCCGAGGCTTAAATGAGTTGATCCATATGAAGACCTGGATTCAGGGAGGATGACACTCGAACTGTCTAATGAGGAGATACGGATTTCATCTTCTTCGTTGGATTCGAAATTTAAAGTCAGGGCATCGTCTAGCCCGAGTGTGAACGCGTGAACCCTTGCCGATCTGGAAACCTCAGATATTCTCAAAAGAATAGGAACGAAAAGGGCGTGATTTACCAAATTCCCGGTTTCTTTTTCTAATGGAGATCCGAAAAGAAATGCCCCACCTTTATTTACAGGAATCCGAGATAGAAAAACCAGTCCGGAAGACATCGTGCCGAGAATTTCTTCGTCAGGAGAAATGTTCCTCGCGATACATCTGTCAGTAGATGGTAAGTCCATACGTTTGGGAGTTGATGAAAACACCCCGTCGAATAACGGATGGTCAACATTCAAATTTCCAATAGAAACCGGAGACTCAGATAGATTCCATTTAGATCCAGAACCGAAACCCAATTGAGTACGCAAATAATTTGCTCTTGAAGAACTGTTTGAGGAATCTGGAATGACAACGACAGTTCCACCTAAAGCTGCAAATTCCACCAGTGTGTTTGTGAGCCCATTTGTAGGGTCAACTAAACCATTTGTGATAATTAAATCAAATGATGACAACGTTTGGGAATCGGGAATAGATTCGGAGGTCTCGATATTAACCGATGCGCTGCTGGATTCATACACCCGATTTAAACTTTTCGTTTCTTTAGAAAATAGATCTTGGGTGAGATGTAAGATATTAATTTGGTCTACAACCTCATATCCTAGAAAGTATGTGTCATCAAATTGAATTGGAGCGTCATCGATAGATATTATGGCGTGATTTAGTGCGGGTTGTCCATGACTGAATCTAAGCACAGTGTCGGTTTCTATGCCAGGAATGAGGTTGAAATTAGCAATTGCCTTTCGCGCTCCATCGATGTGTAGCTGAAGCCCCAATCCATCGACGCTTTGAAGCGCATTGTGTTTGATACGCACGTGTAATTCAGCGGGCTTTCCAGCGGTTGCAATCGGAGCGTTAAACCAGGCGGAGTCTATCCAAACATTAGGCCTTTCATTCGCGAGACTTGGAAGAAAGTAAATAGAGATGTTTGAGTCAGGAAGAAATGATTCTGAAAGGACGTGTGAACTTTTTTGGAGGTCACTTAAGTAATAAATGGATTTTACCCGGTCATTTTCTTTTTGTAAAAGGTCAGTTGCGCGCGAGATCACAGATTCTACATTTCTTACAAATGGTTCGGTACGAATACCTGAAATTCTCTCTAAAGCTTCGTCTTTGCTGTAAAAATGCGCATAGCTTCCCGCAAACGAATTGGTGAGAACATTAAATTTATCCGTCTCAGAGTACCCCTCAACGATTTCTAAAGCGCGTGTTTTGCACACTTGTAAAAGGGGCCCTTCCTCACCAATTGCATCAATTGACGGGCTGGTGTCTATATAGATTGAAACGGCATTTCCTATCCTTGAGGCATCTTGAGAATTCTCTGAATAAGGAATATATGGGTCCGCAAACGCGCAAACGATTGCACCTATCGCTGTAAGTCTCAAAGCTAAAATCAACAGGTTGCGGAGTCTGTGCTTCGATCTGGTTTCTTTTTTGATGTCTGCTAAAAACGACACATTAGAAAACGATACTTTTCTAAATTTCCGCAAATGAAGTAAATGGATTAATACGGGAATGATTAGCGCTGCTAATCCCCAAAGTATTTCTGGTCTGACCCACTCCATTTCTGTTGCAAAGTTAATTGGTTTTACGACCTTTACACCATTATTATATCTGTTATGGGAATTAAAAAAATTAAGCGCCTCTCACATAAAGAACTGGGTGTGTTTTTGAACGAGAAACAACAGCTATTTGAAACGCGAGAATTTATCCCTGATGACCCCATCTCGATCCCCCATTTATTTTCAAATAAAGCCGATATAGAAATAGCGGGATTCCTTGCAGCTACAATAGCTTGGGGGCAAAGGAAGTCAATATTGAAGAATGCGCATAGTCTCATGGAGCGCATGGATTTTTCTCCATTTGATTTCGTTTTAAATTTCGAAAAGGCAGATGAAAAAGTGTTTGATGGGTTTGTTCACAGAACGTTTCAACCTGAGGATGCGGTGTGTTTTATGCGGTCATTACAAAGAATTATTCGTGATTATGGCTCTTTAGAGACTGTTTTTGCAACACAATGGGAAGCATCAGGTAGACCAAACAATCTAAAAGACGTCATAAGTAAGTTTCATATCCTTTTTTTCAATCAGCCACATCCTGACCGAACTCGTAAACATATTGCAAACCCTGCAAAGGGATCAGCTGCCAAGCGTTTGAATATGTACTTGAGATGGATGGTTCGGTCATCGGACAGGGGAGTGGATTTTGGAATTTGGGAGCAGATTCCTTCGCGTGTGTTGAGTATTCCTTTGGATGTTCACACATCCAATGTCGGAAGAGCCTTGGGCTTATTGAATCGCACGCAAAACGATTGGAAATCTGTCGAAGAATTAGACGCCTCGCTGAGACGTTTCGATTCCGTCGATCCAGTAAAATTTGATTTTGCACTCTTTGGATTGGGTGCGATTGAAGGGTTTTAGAACTGAGTTATTGAATGACCCCCATTCTATTTTCAACACTGTCTTGGATTTTATTGAACAACTGGTCTGGATTATATGTTCTCCATCCGATGTCGTTGAGCGCGCCTCCCAAGACAAAATAACTGTCTAAATCGATCATTTTCATGTCCTCTAGAACGTGATTGCTGAAATTAAGCAAAGCAATCCATCCATCCGTTTCGACCGCCTCATCAAACCATTCTTCATAGTATGAATCGTCACTGTAATGAAAGTTAAGGACATTCTCTCCGATTAAGATGAACTTGGATATGCCTTCCTCCTGCAGGGATTCTATGATGTCACGCTTGAGCTGCATGATGTCGTTGTGCAGACAGTCATTCCATTCTCCCATAAGCTCTAAGATGGCATATCCATCCTCGTACTCTACAAATAAGATTTTGATGTAGAGTGTGCTTGATCCAAATGTATCCCACTGAGGGTGTATGAAATGGTCATACAACTTGATGTGATAAGACATTTCATTATACGTTCGCTCAAAAAAAGGACTTCGAGGATCATTGCTTGCCACATAGTGGTTGCGCCAGTTGTAATATGGTTCAATCGTATGCAACTACTTAGAGGTTCCTTTGCTTGAATTAAAATTTACCACAGCTTCTCTGACGCTGCCATGTGTCAGCAAAAGTTTCCTCGCCTCATCATTGTCCAACCCTGTCGTTTCGGCCACCATTTTTGTGCCCCGTTCGATGAGTTTTATATTTGACAACTTCATGTCGACCATTTGGCTGCCTTTCACATGCCCAAGTTGTATCATCGTCACGGTCGTGATCATATTGAGAATGAGCTTAGTGGCTGTTCCCGCCTTTAAACGTGTCGATCCGGTCACGAATTCTGGGCCTGATATTGCTTCGATGGAAAATTCGGATTCTTGTGCAAGTTCACTGTCGGGATTGCATGTAATGCAAGCGGTGAGCATTCCCATTTTCCGAGCTTCCACAATCGCTCCTATGACATAGGGTGTTCTTCCGCTTGCGGCGATTCCCAGGACTGTATCTCGTTTCGTGACCTTATGTTTCGATAAATCTTTCCATCCTTGGTGGACATCATCCTCTGCACCTTCTACCGCTTTTCGGATTGCGGAATCTCCCCCTGCAATTAATCCCACCACTCTTCCATCATCAACACCAAATGTAGGAGGGCATTCGCTGGCATCTACAACACCCAGTCGACCACTTGTGCCAGCTCCCATATAGAATAACCTTCCACCTTGCTTCATCCGTTCTACCAAATGCACCACAAAACTTTCAATTTCTTTCTTCACTCTTCCCACGGCCTCTAAGGCTTCGAAATCTATTTCATGCATGGCAGAAATCAATGCTCCGATGCTCATCTCATGAAGGTCAGCGTACTTGCCAGTTTGTTCGGTGGGTGGTGTCGCCTTACTCATTGTCTTTTTATAATCCATTCTTGAGCCAAATATCCCATGATTTCTCGGCCTGTAGTCTTAACATATCACATCCATTCATTGCCTCTGCACCCTTCTCTATAGCTCTGGTCATAAATGTAGTCACATCTGGATTGTAAACGAGATCAACAACGAGATGATCTTTCCCGACACCTTGCCAGGGGATTTGAACACATCCATCTGTATCGGGTTCCATTCCTAAAGGCGTACAATTAATTAATAAAAGGTGGTGTTTTATAGCTTCAGGTGTTAATTCATTAAAGCCAATGACGTTAGACATTTGACGCTGTTTTTCAGGAGTTCTGCTCACAAAGTAACATGCAATACCTAAAGTTTTAAGAGAATATGCAACAGCTTTTGCTGCCCCGCCAGTACCGAAAATAAGTGCGCTTTCGTGACGTCCCCTCAGGAAGGGTTGCATTGATCTTCGAAACCCCCAACCATCCGTATTGTATCCCATCCATTTGCCATTTGCTTTTAAAAGCGTATTGACAGCCCCTATGGCTTGTGCTTCTTCATCTATTTCGGATAAATAAGGGATGATGCTCTCTTTGTGAGGTGTCGTTACATTGAGTGCAACAATGTCAGGGTTGTTTGCGGTGAATGTGTTGAAGTCAGAAATTTCAGGTAGATCGTAGGTGAGATATTCTAAATCAAGTCGTCCAGCTTTCGAAAATTTATCAGCAAACAATTTAGGCGACATCGAGTGAGAAACAGGGTGCCCTAAAAGTCCCAACTTTTTCATGTGGTCTTCGACAGTTTATCTAATCCCATGACAATAGCTACCCCAAGACCTGCGCATATGAACATGGCAATAATATCCAAGGGCTGAAAATCAGGGAGTACATTTTTAGTCATCCATTCTTCTCTCCCATCACGATGCTTAAAAAGAAGTTCGATTTGCTCCTTCCATGGCCAGAGAATATGTAAGGATCCCAACATGAATCCAGTGAGAATAGCCAGTGTCTGTGCACGGAAATTATGAAGTATTTTCTTAAGCATTCGACTAAAACTGAGTAGCCCTAAGAAAGCCCCTAAAACAAATGCGCCAACGGTTACGATGTCAAAATTTGCAAGTGCAGAAATAATGGAATTGTAAGCGCCTAGAATCACTAAAATGAAACTTCCGCTTATGCCGGGAAGGAGCATCGCACAAATAGCAATCGCACCACAGATTGCAATGAAAATAGGAGATTCAGATTGAAATGAAGGAGGGATGTTTGTCACAATTAATGCGAACACGATTCCTAATGTTCCCCATCCAAAATCTGTGAGTTTATAGGGACGAATCTCACGGACAATGATGGGCGCAGAGGCAAGAACAAGTCCGAAGAAAAAAGCTCGGAGTTCAGATGGGTGATGAATTTGAATCCAATGTATCGGTCCCGCCAGTGTGAAGATGGCAAACATGAGTCCCAAGACTAATACAGCCAAAAAGCTTAGGTTATACTTTTTCCAAACCTCAATGGGGCCGACTTTAAATAAATCGTTTAAAGTCCCTATTCCAAGACCAGCAATTGTTGAAATTAATTCATTGTAAATGCCTGAGATAAATGCGATGGTTCCACCACTCACACCGGGGACTAGATCTGCGGCACCCATCGCAAAGCCTTTTGCGGCGAGTTTTATCCAGTCCGTTCCGGATCTCACGCGACTTCTATATTGCTGTCTATTTCACGCGACCAAGCCTCTATTCCACCTTGTAAATTATGCACATTCTCGTATCCGAGTTGTAATGTGAGATGATGCACGACAGCAGCTGAGCGCACGCCAGATCTGCAGTGAACGACTACAGGGATATCTCTTCGGATTTTTTCAATTGAATCTAGGAGTTCGTGCATAGGGATATGAAAGCCATTGATGTTTCCCACTTCAACTTCCCAAGGTTCGCGCACGTCAATAAGTTGATGTTCGTGTTCCTCTTCACGCCATTTTATGAGTGTTGTTACGTCTATGCTTTTCACGCTTTTAGCTTTCTGGATCTATTTCCTGACGCAATCCCGTGGACATAGATTCTGGCAAGAAATTAAAAAAGGTGTCTCCCCTAAGTCCCAATCTAAGCGTCTCTAGTGGTATAACATCCCATGGTCCGATATTTCCAAGATTCACATTTGCACCGAATTGCTGAACAAACCAAGCTTGTTGGGGTTTCTTAGGGGTTTCCCATAGGATGTCCTCCAGATTAACCTTGGCTAGAATTTTACGTATAAGCGCTGTATGTGCAGTTCCATTTGGTCTGTATATGCCAACGTTGCCGCTTTCACGTGCTTCGGCGATGACTTTCCAGCTTCCAGCTTCCAGTTCGTTACTCATCATCTCAGTCCATTTGTTTGGGCTGATTAAAATTCCCGCTTCCTTGGATCCTACTTCACTTAAAACTTTATAGTTTGCTGATAGCTTTCGGATCATCTCACACTTATCTTCTCCTTGAATGACCATAGAGCCATCACTCACCTCGAGGCATCTAATTCCCATGTCGTCAATAAATCTCAAATAGTCATCCACAGATTTTCTGATATAAAACGCTTCGAATAAAGTGCCTCCACAGTAAACTTCTATTCCTGCGTCCAAGTACAGTTTGACCTTTTCTTTGAGATTGGGTGTAATGAGCGATGTTCCAAAACCTAGCTTGAGTAAATCGGTTCTGTCGGCATTAAGCTCGATAAAGTCTTCAGTTTGTCTCAGACTAAGCCCTTTATCCATCACCATATTCAATCCAGATTCTCTAGGTTTCTGGGTTCTTTCAGGGATGTATGATAGTTTAGCATTCATTTAATCAGGGTTTAAGGCGGTTATATCTATCCGCAATCCTGTTGTCATTGAGCAAGTCAGGGAATGATTTGAAAATTCTACGCGCACTGTCGTAGTTGTTGATAAGGAGTGTTTCCAGTAAGTCAATCGCTTTAGCTTCTTCTCCGCTGAAGAAGATGCTTACAAACTCTTGATATTTAAGATGGGTTGTTTCAGGAACTATTTTGAGGCCCTCTTCTAACAACTCCAATGCTGCTTCATGCGCATTGAGACGTTGCAGATTGTCAACGCGACCTTCCCATGCCTCGATGTTTTTCGGCTCTCTTTCTAGGATTTCAATAAATTGTGAGTCAGCTTCTTGCGGTTTCGCGAGCTTCATCAACGCTGTTGCAAGAAGCAGGCGATAGTCTGAGTTGTCAGGTGTTAACAGGACAGCTTGTTCAAAACATGTGACAGCCAAAGCGTTATCAGACTGAAGGTCTCCTAGAACACCTAGGCCGATGTATGCGTCGGGGTATCCCTCATTTAAAGCCAAACATTTTTTATAGTAAACTTCAGCTTCTAAATAGTTGTCGAGTCTCTCATAGCATTCTCCAATAGAACAGAGCGTATGCGGTGTAGGATCTACAATTTGTAAAACCTCTTGATAGGTTGCTAATGCATCAGAGAAATTGTCATTGCATCCAAACGCTTCCGCCTTTTGTTGATATGCTTGTACGTATTTGTCGTCTATAGCAATTGCAAAATCGTACGCATCAATCGCTTGTTTGATAGATCCAATTCTGTGATAAGCGTTCCCCAGATTATACCACCCAGTAGTGCTGTATGGATTTTCATCCAGAAATTGATTGAAAAATTTAATGGCACTTTTGAGGTTATTCATTTTGTCATAACAAAAAGCCAATTCAAACAACGCGGCCTCGTTAGAAACGTCATGAGTCAGTGCTTCTTCAAGGACGGAAATAGCTTTTTTCCAGTCTCCTAAATTTTCATATTCCAGCGCAATGTCAAGTCTTATTTCTGATTTTAATTCTGGATCAGAATTTATAAATGCACTTTTGAAATGGTCAATTGCTTTTGTGTGCTCTTCCATTTTGCTGTAAATAGACGCAAGGGTTAAATGAATTTCTTCATTTTGAGGTTCAAAAGCAAGGAGGTTTTGTAATCGGGGAATTGCATTAATATGCTTTCCCAGTCCGGCCAGTATTTGTGCTTCTCTCAATTGAAGATTGATGCTTTCAGGAAACAAATTGCTCGCATAATGAAGTACCCGTTGTGCATTCTCAATTTCGCCAAAGCTCAGATAATGCCCAATCAGCATTTCGAACTCCTCCACATCGAAATAACGGTTTTCACCATTATCTACCATGAGCTCGTATCGCTTAACTAAATCATCTATTTCGCTTTCGCTATTCATGTGATTTTCTTCTTCAACCATCCTTACCAAAACTAACATACAAATGTCTTAAACTTATCTTTAATACAAGAGGGTTTTTAACATCAATAGGGGAAAACTAAATTATTGCATGCGAAAGTGGATGCTGAGACATGGATTGTGCGCCTTTACTTTGTGTCTATGCTTATTAAATCTATTTCTGGTATTCGAGGAACAATTGGTGGGTCGGTAGGTGACTGTCTTACGCCACCAGATATCGTTCGTTTTGCAACAGGCTATGGTGCTTGGATTCTTTCTAAGATGGAAGTGGGTAATTCCAATATTCCAACAGTTGTTTTGGGCAGAGATGCAAGGCTGTCTGGCAGGATGGTCAGTGATTTAATTTCTTCTACTTTGAATGCGTTGGGAATTAATGTTGTTGATCTCGGTCTGAGTACAACGCCAACTGTAGAATTGGCTGTCCCTGAACTGGCCGCGAACGGTGGGATTATTATTACGGCCTCGCACAATCCGAAAGAGTGGAACGCTTTAAAACTTCTTGATGGGCGTGGAGAATTTCTTTCGGCTTCTGAAGGAGAGTTGGTGCTGAAATTGTCGGATTCGCAGATTCAATATGCAGAGGTGGATGATTTGGGAACGACCTCACATGATGATTCGTGGTTAAAATGGCATGTTGACCATGTTTTGGGTCTCGATTTGGTCAATGCAAATTCTGTGAGAGGTGCGGGATTGAAAGTTGCTGTTGATGCCGTTAACTCATCTGGAGGCATTGCAATTCCCATGTTGTTAGAAAGCCTCGGAGTGGACGTTGTTAAAGTTCATTGCGAGCCTACAGGAAATTTCGCGCACAACCCCGAACCGCTGCCAAAACATCTGACGGACCTTATGAAAGTTGTTGTCGATCACAAATGTGACCTGGGAATTAGTGTAGATCCAGACGTAGATAGGCTCTGTTTCGTGAACGAAGATGGCACGTTTTTCGGAGAGGAGTATACACTTGTGGCTGTCGCTGATTACGTGTTGTCAAAGACGCCAGGAAATACAGTTAGTAATTTGAGTTCGACAAGAGCTCTTAGTGTCATTACCGAACGTCATGGTGGGATGTATACAGCCTCAGCAGTAGGCGAGGTCAATGTCGTAGAGGCGATTCGCAATACACAAGCTATCATTGGCGGTGAGGGAAACGGAGGTGTCATTTATCCGACCTCTCACTCCGGCAGAGATGCATTGGTAGGCGTGGGTTTGTTTTTAACCCACCTTATTGAATCTGGATTAAAGTGCAGCGAATTAAGGAATACTTATCCCAGCTTTGTGATCCAAAAAGACAAATTATCTCTCCCTGAATCTGGCGTAGAGGAGGCTTTGGATACATTGGTATTGAATCATCCGGAGGCTAAAGTGAACACCATTGATGGCGTTAAGTTTGACCTGGAAGAGGGGTGGGTTCATCTTAGGAGAAGCAACACGGAGCCAATCATTCGTGTTTATGCAGAATCGAATACAAAAGAAGCCTCACAAAACCTTGCAAATAGGTTTAAAACTGAGTTGCATGACCTTCTCAAGCGATTTGCGTAATTGTTGAGCTTAAATCTTACATTTGCAATCTGAATTAAAGATTATAAAGTGAAATCTATTTATCTCGATAATGCTGCAACGACACAGTTAGCACCCGAAGTTGCAGAAGCAATGATTCCTGTCCTAAGGGATGTGTTCGGAAATCCCTCTTCTTCACATGCTGAAGGAAGGAAAGCAAAGGCACTCATAGAAACGAGCAGAAGAGATATTGCGCACTTACTTGGTTGTGCACCTCGCTCTGTTACTTTTACTTCTGGCGGTACAGAGGCAGATAACCTTGCGTTAAGAGCTGCAGTCAAAGATTTGGGATGTAAAAGAATCGTGACATCTGAGGCCGAGCATATTGCAGTCATTGCGAGTTCGGAAAAAATGTCTCAGTTGTTTGCCATCGAAGTTGTGTATGTGAAACATCATCCTGATGGAACTGTCGACTGTGATGATTTAAGGAATATTTTGGCATCTGGTCCCAAGACAATTGTCAGTCTAATGCACGCAAATAATGAGGTGGGAGTCATTCAGCCTCTTGATGAAATTGCCAAGACGTGTAAGGAAATGAATGCTTATTTCCACAGTGACACTGTCCAAACAATGGCGCATTATCCCTTTCAACTTGATGCACTTGAAATAGATTTCCTGACGTGTTCCGCGCATAAGTTTCACGGTCCAAAAGGGACAGGCTTCTTGTACACCCATCCCAGGAATAAAATTAAAAGCCAAATCGTGGGAGGGGGGCAAGAGCGTGGATTGAGGAGTGGGACAGAAAACTTACATGGGATTGTGGGTTTAGCCAAGGCGCTACAGCTTGCATATGCAGAGCTTGACAGTCATTCCATTCATGTTCGAAATATTAAGAAGTATATGGTTGAAGGGTTGAAGCGCACAATTTCTGGCGTGAGTTTCAATGCAGACTCTGACAAAGAAGACAGACTCTATACTGTCTTAAGCGTCAAATTTCCACCCCATCCAAACAGCGGTATGGCTCTATTTCTGTTAGACCTGGAAGGCATATGTTGTTCTGGAGGAAGTGCCTGTTCAAGTGGTGCCACTACAGGTTCACATGTCCTCAAAGCACTTGGATACCACGATCCCAACAGAGCGAGTCTTCGGTTTTCGTTTTCTAGGTACACGACATTCGAAGATATTGACATGGCTCTTGAAGCCATTTCTCGTGTCTTTGCACCCGTTTCTTCACCCGCATTAAGCTGATGTCAGTCATCTACTGATGCCTATTAACCGACTTTTCTCTTCGATTATCCGCCTCAGAATGGCAAAGATTAATCGGATGTTGCAAAATCCTATTGCGTCTCAAGAATCGGTGTTTTTTGATTTGGCAAAGGGTCTACAACACACAAAGTTTGGTGAAGCGCACGGTTTCTCGAAGTTCTCAAATCCGATTTCTTTGAGGGATTTTAAATCTCAGATACCCATAAGGACGTATGATGAGATTAAACCTTGGATTTTCAAAGCACATGAAGGCGCGCCCAATGTTCTTTGGCCTGGGGATGTCACTTGGTTCGCAAAAACATCCGGCACGACTTCAGATCGGTCAAAATTGTTACCTGTTACTCAGGATTCTCTTAAATCTTGTCATTACAAAGGTGGGAGAGATTTGCTGGCAATGTTCTGTGACCAAAGACCGAATGCCCCTCTTTATTCGGGTAAGCACCTGATTATTGGAGGGAGTAGTACACTGCATGCAAACGGAAGTGGTTCATATACGGGTGATTTGTCGGCCATCATCGTCCGCAACCTTCCTTCTTGGGTTGAAATGCGAAGAACACCTGGACGTGAGATTACTTTGCTTGAGGATTGGGAAAAAAAGGTTGATTTAATGGTTGATCAAATCATTCATGAAGACGTTAGGATCCTTGCGGGTATTCCAAGTTGGATGCTTGTCGTCACACATCGTGTTCTTGATAAAACTGGCGCGACAAGTTTGGATGAGGTTTGGCCAAACCTGTGGTTATATATGCATGGGGGCGTAGGCTTTTCACCCTATCAATCTGAATTCCAGAGATTAATTAAATCCCCTAATATTAACTATATGGAAACCTATAATGCTTCAGAAGGGTTCTTTAGCATTCAGGACTCTCTAGACAGGGACGACATGGCTTTGCTTTTAAATCATGGAATTTTTTATGAATTCATTCCGCGAGGCGAGGTAGGTGGGGCCAGTCCAATGACACTTGAATTGCAAGAGTTAGAAGTAGGCGAAGAATACGCCATCGTTATTTCAACAAATGCAGGATTGTGGAGGTATATGCTAGGTGATGTCGTTCGTTTGACGAGTCGGGATCCCTATCGCATTCAAGTTACAGGAAGAGTCTCTTCTTTTTTAAATGTCGTGGGTGAAGAATTGATGGTTGATCAAGTGGAAAATGCGATTGCATCCACCATGTTTAAACTTTCTTTATCTGCAAAAGACTTTACCGTTGCGCCACGTTTTGCTGAAGATGGACATCCGATCGGACACACATGGGCCATCGAGTTGTTGTCTCAGAATGCGTCAACATTGTCAGCGAACGATTTGGCTGTGACATTAGACAAAGAACTCAAGTTGTTGAGTTCAGATTATGATGCGAAGAGAACGGGAGATCTGGTGCTTCAAATGCCTGATATACAATTGGTAGCGTGTGGGACTTTTGAGCGTTGGCTTAAAGAAAACAACAAATTGGGTGGCCAACACAAAATTCTAAGGCTTTCAAATACACGGACATTTTTAGATGAAATACTAAGAGTTATCCCCAATCGATTTACAATGCTTGGTTAGGCTTCAAATAGGTGTTAGTTTTCCCGCTGGAATAAGAACAAAACGAAGTATAAAATGCATTTAGCAGTCGCAGGAAACATAGGGTCAGGCAAAACTACTCTCACTACGCTTTTAGCAAAGCACTATAAATACACACCTCATTATGAGAGTGTAGATGACAATCCCTATCTAAACGATTTTTATAAAGACATGCAACGTTGGTCTTTCAATGTGCAGGTGTACTTTTTAAATTCTCGATTTGCGCAATTAATCGATCTTAAAGAGAAAGGGAAGCCCATGATTCAAGACAGGACTATTTATGAGGATGCTCATATTTTTGCGCCCAACCTGAACGCTATGGGTCTAATGTCAACGCGTGACTATGAGAATTATAGAATATTGTTCGATTTAATGGAAACGTTTGTTTCTCCTCCTGACTTAATGATTTACCTGAGGGCTTCAGTTCCAAAATTGGTCTCTCAGATTCAGAAAAGGGGAAGAGATTACGAAGAAGCGATTCGTTTGGATTACCTCAACCGTTTGAATGAAAGGTATGAAGCGTGGATTTCTACATATACAAAAGGTGAACTTCTCATTATTGATGTAGATGATCTTGAGTTTGCCGACAACAAAGAAGATCTGAGTAAAATCATTGAGGCTATTGATGCAAAGCTTCATGGTTTGTTTGAGCAAGCCAAGTAAGATATCTCCCGCTTAAGCATAAAAAAAGCCACGCATTTGCGTGGCTTTTTTCTTGTAGGGTTCTTAATTTATAGAGCTAAAAATGCGAATGATATGAGTACATCGTCATTGATTGCTTTGTCTCCCAGGTTGTCAAAAAATGATCCTGAACCATATGTAAGTTCATGTTTTGTTCGATCCATGAAAAACTCTCCGGAGATGTTATAACCCATCCCTCCCTCGGGTAACTTTTGTTCCTTTAACTTAAATGGTATGTCATAATCTACAGCGATACCGTGCATGTCGAGTGTGCATGAAAGTGTCTTTGTGCCTTCCTTATTGATTGAAGAACTGTTGAAAGAAAGCGTTGCTTCTGGGAATTTATCGACATCAAAAAAGTCTTCATTCTTTAGATGGCTGTCAAAGTTTTCTTTTGAATCTCCATCGATATCGGTGGCCTCAAAGCCATTCATATTGAAGGTGACAAGACCTTTTGTAATGATCCCAGCTTCAACTTTAAATTTCCCTTTTGTCGCAGGGATAATGCCTGAATGACCTGATCCAGATATTTTCTTTGCCGTCCAATTGATACGTGGTTTGTCCTTTGTTAAAGAATACTTTCCATCAGGAATGCCCAATTCACCTAATGTTGTAGAGACTTTGGCTTTTGACTCATTTGTAGACGCTGTGTCTGAATTTTCGTTTGAAGATTCAGAGTTACAAGACGTGCATATGAGGACTACAAATCCGAAAATAAGGTGAGATAATTTCATGGTTTTAATTTTTAACAAAGACTTCATTCGATTCGGTAATGCGTTCAACCTTTGCATCGATTGATGTGTCCTCATTGTTTGTGTGACTGTGATTGTCTCCTCCTGCAAGAAGAGGGGCAATAACAAGACCGATTAGGCAAGTCAACTTAATAAGAATGTTCATTGATGGACCAGATGTGTCCTTAAATGGATCGCCAACAGTATCTCCAGTGACTGCCGCTTTGTGAGCTTCAGAACCTTTATATGTCATCTCTCCATCAATTTCAACACCTGCTTCGAAACTCTTCTTTGCGTTGTCCCAAGCACCGCCAGCGTTGTTTTGGAAGATTGCCCAAAGAACGCCACTCACTGTGACACCCGCCATATAAGACCCGAGTGGCTCAGCACCCATAGTGAATCCTATGATGATTGGAGAAACGATTGTAATCGCACCAGGAAGCATCATCTCTTTGAGGGCAGCTTTTGTGCTAATATCAACACACTTGCTGTATTCAGGTTGGCCTGTTCCTTCCATAATTCCAGGAATCTCTTTAAACTGGCGTCTCACCTCTTTTACCATCTCCATCGCAGCCTTTCCGACTGATTTCATAGCGAGTGCAGAGAACACCACAGGAATCATCGCACCCACAAACAGTGTTGCTAGAACGTCAGCCTTAAAAATGTTAATTCCGTCAATACCAGTCATGGTCACGTAGGCAGCGAAAAGTGCCAAAGCTGTCAAAGCAGCCGATGCAATTGCAAAGCCTTTCCCGATCGCTGCCGTTGTGTTTCCAACAGAATCGAGAATATCTGTACGCTCACGGACTTCAGCAGGCAGTTCACACATCTCAGCAATACCTCCCGCGTTGTCTGCGATAGGTCCAAAGGCATCAATCGCCAATTGCATTGCGGTTGTAGCCATCATCGCACATGCAGCAATCGCAACCCCATAGAATCCTGCGAATTCGTAAGATGCGTAAATTGCAACGGCAAAAAGAAGAATAGGTCCGAAGGTCGAAATCATACCCGTTGACAATCCAGCGATGATGTTTGTTCCTGCTCCTGTATTTGAATTGCGCACGATGTCCATTACAGGCTTTTTACCGAGTCCAGTATAGTACTCAGTCATCCAGCTAATCCCACCTCCTACACCAAGTCCTACAAGAACAGCATAGAAAACGTTGATTGAAGCGAAAGGAGTCGCAGACTTCTCAGCGTCTTGGAAGAAATTCATAGATATCATATCAGGGAGCATCCAATCAATCAGGAAGTAACAAGCAATCGCTGTCATAATGATAGAGCCCCAGTTTCCTTTGTTAAGTGCAGATTGAACTTCAGCTTCTTTTCCGTCGTCAGTCACGTTAATGAACTTCGTTGCGATCAGAGAGAATATAATACCAAGCGCTGAGATGACAAGCGGTAGGAGTAGTGTAGCGAGGCCACCGAACCCGTCCGTGTATTCAGCGCCCATGTCACGTACAACGTAAACCCCTAGGACCATTGCCGCTAGTACTGTTGCCACGTAAGAGCCAAACAGATCAGCACCCATGCCGGCTACGTCACCTACGTTATCACCTACGTTATCTGCAATAGTCGCAGGGTTACGTGGATCATCTTCAGGAATACCAGCTTCAACCTTACCGACTAAATCAGCACCAACGTCAGCTGCTTTGGTGTAAATACCTCCTCCAACACGCGCAAACAGCGCAATTGATTCAGCACCTAACGAGAAACCAGCAAGTGCTTCAAGCACGATAATCATGTCTTGCCATTTTGTAGGATCCGGCAGACCACCATCTATTCCTAGTATAGACGTCTTAATTAAAATAATGAAAATAATACTCAACCCGAACACAGCCAAACCTGCGACACCAAGTCCCATGACTGTACCTCCGGTAAAGGATACTTTCAATGCTTTAGATAAGCTCGTCTTTGCTGCCTCAGCAGTTCTCACATTAGCTTCAGTTGCGATGCGCATCCCGATGTTTCCAGCAACAGCAGAAAATACTGCACCTATGACAAATGCCACAACAATAAACCAATGCGTGTTTTCTACAAGCGTTGAGACGACTGCAAGCGCCGCTCCAGAAATGACTACAAAAATGGCCAATAGTCGGTATTCAGCGTTCAGGAAAGCAAGCGCTCCTTCGTGTATATAGGTTGCGATTTCCGTCATTCTTTCGTTGCCCTTAGGTTGTTTGCGAACCCAAGAACCTTGAATAGCCATGATGATTAAGCCGAAAATGGCAATTAAAGGGACCAGATAAAGAATGTTGTCAATTAAAAATTGCATGATATTGATTTATAGGTTAATCGGATAAGTTTCTCGAAAATTATTACTTAATGTACGTTACAGTTTTTACAGCTTCCACAATTTCTTTTATTTGTGGAGTCGCTTCATCAATGAGGGTAGTTGCAAAGGCATAAGGCGTATCTGACTGACAGATTCTCACAATTGGCGCGTCTAGATAATCGAACGCATTGCGTTGAACCCTATAAGCAACCTCAGATGAGACTGAGCTTACAGGAAAACTTTCCTCTACAATCACGAGACGGTTTGTTTTCTTGATAGACTCAATAATGGTGTCTAAGTCAAGAGGCCTTATTGTCACGAGGTCGATGATTTCAACTTCGATGTCTTCTTTCGCCAATTCATCTGCTGCTGCATGAACCGTTTTGAGAATCTTGCCAAATGAAACAATCGTGACGTCCGAACCTTTCTGTCTCACGTTTGCTTTTCCTATTGGAACAAGGAATTCTCCGTCTGGAATCATTCCTTTGTCGCCGTACATCTTCTCAGACTCCATAATTAATACAGGATCGTTGTCGCGAATGGCCGACTTTAAAAGTCCTTTGGCTTCATAAGGAGTGAATGGCGTGACAACTTTCAAACCAGGGATCGCAGAATACATTGCCTCATAGCTCTGGCTGTGCGTTGCCGCCAATTGTCCGGCAGGCCCGTTGGGTCCACGAAAAACAATAGGAACGGTGTACTGCCCCCCACTCATTTGTAGCATTTTGGCCGCGTGATTGATGATTTGGTCTGATGCCAAGACCGCAAAATTCCAGGTCATGTATTCCACAATAGGGCGAAGGCCATTCATCGCTGCACCGACGGCTATACCAGTGAATCCCAGCTCTGCAATAGGCGTGTCGATCACTCGTCGCGCACCAAATTCCTCAAGCATACCTTTCGAAGCTTTGTATGCTCCGTTGTACTCAGCAACTTCTTCACCCATTAGAAATACACGTTCATCACGTCGCATTTCTTCACTCATTGCTTCAGCTACAGCTTCTCTATATGTAATTTCACGCATTTTTTAAGTAACAATTAGGGCGGCAAAGGTAAGTTAATATTCTCAACCTTGACTTCATACCTTTGCCACCCCAAGAAATACATCTTGGATTATATTTACTTGAGTATGAAATTGCTTGTTTGTATAAGTAAAGCCCCTGATACCACTAGCCGTATCGCCTTTACAGACGGAGATAAACGCTTCGATGAAAGCGGTGTCCAATTTATTGTCAACCCCTATGATGAGTGGTATGCACTTGTTCGTGCGATTGAACTTGTCGAGCAAAATGGCGGTTCTGTCACGACAATCACTGTCGGAGATGCCACCTGCGACCCCATTGTCAGAAAAGCACTTGCGATTGGTGCTTCAGATGCGGTCAGAATAGATGCAGTCCCCACAGATTCTTCTCAAGTTGCGAGATTGATTGCAAATTATGCGCAAGATCAAGGGTATGATATTATTCTTGGAGGCAAAGAAACAATTGATAACAACTCATCCGCTGTTCCTGCGATGATTGCAGAGTGTCTAGACCTTCCATATGTTGCGCTCGTTACCAAATTAGAAATGTCTGGAGATGAGGCGACCTTAATAGCTGAAACAACGGGCGGAACAAATAACCTGTCAGTGAAAGGAGCGTTTGTCATGAGTGCTACAAAAGGAATCGCTGAGCAAAGGATACCCAACATGAGAGGGATTATGTCTGCGAGAACGAAGCAACTGCAGGTTGTTGAGGACTCTTCAGTTGAGGTTTCAACTCACGTGGATGTTTTTAAATTGCCAGCCCCCAAAGGAGATTGTGTGCTAGTAGATGCAGATAACCCCGAAGAGTTGGTTCGTGTTTTACGTGAGGAAGCAAAAATTATTTAAGATGTCAGTATTAGTATATATATCAACTCAAGCAGGTAGAGCCACAAATGCAGGCTTAGAAGTAGCATCCTATGCCAGCGCACTTGATTCAGGAGAAGTTGTTGCGCTCGTATCGGGTGACATTTCTGGTGATGGAGGTCTTGGTGCTGTGGGGGTTTCTAAAGTCTTACATTGTGCAGACGCACTTACCGACAACAGTCAGCAGTCTAAGCTTACAAAAGAAGCAGCGTTAGCCATTGGCGCAAAGATTGTTGTTTTTTCAGGGAACAGTATTGGAAATGCTGTCGCACCTCGTGTTGCAATTTCAATGAATGCTGGATACGTGGCTGGCGCGACTAGTCTTCCAGAAGGCAAAACATACGTACGAAGTGTTTTTAGTGGTAAAGCAACGGCGCATGTTCAAGTCACTACTGAGACGAGTGTGATTTCTGTGACTCCTAATTCTTTTGGTATCAAGAACACAGGAGGCCCAGAAGCAGCTGTTGAAGCATATTCTGCGGATGTGGGAGTGGCAAGAGTGACATTCAATGGTTTTACACCGACAAGTTCAGAAGGCACAGTGCCACTTCCTGAAGCTGTTAGAGTTGTTTCTGCGGGCCGAGGGCTCAAAGGGCCAGAGAATTGGGAAATTGTAGAAGATTTGGCAAAGGCATTGGGTGCATCTACAGCATGCAGTCGTCCTGTGGGTGACATGGGATGGCGTCCTCATCATGAGCACGTAGGCCAAACTGGCATTACCATTCGTCCTGACCTCTACATCGCTTGTGGAATATCGGGTGCGATTCAGCATCTTGCTGGAGTGAATCAGAGTAAAGTCATTGTTGTCATCAATACAGACCCTGAAGCGCCTTTCTTTAAAGCAGCTGATTATGGAATTGTTGGAGATGTATTCGAAGTTCTTCCTAAATTAACAGCAGCGATTAACGCACTCTGAAAGTTTAAGTGTAGATAGAGATGAAAAAAATAGTCCTCGAAATATTTGACATATCCCACAGTGGGACTAATTCAGGGGCCTATGCTATGGTTTTAGTTGAGAAGGGCGGCAACAGGAAAATTCCAATTATTATAGGGAGTTCGGAAGCTCAGGCGATTGCAATAGAGCTTGAGAACATGAAGCCGAGCAGGCCTTTAACGCATGACTTGTACAAGAATACATTGACGTCATTTAACATGACGGTCAATGAAGTCTTGATCTACAATTACAATGAGGGCATCTTTTTTGCGAAAGTCATCGTGACAGATGGTGAAAGAATCATAGAAATTGATTCTAGATCCTCCGATGCTGTAGCGATTGCCGTTCGGTTTAGAATTCCTATTAAATGCTATGAGACGATTCTGCAATCTATGGGGATCGATCCAAGTGATGAAGGCTCTGCTGATGATGCATTCGATGAAGATGGGGGAAACGCCTTTGATGAAGTTGTTGAAAATGTGGAGAAGCCTTCAAAGAAAATAGACAAAACGAAGGAATTGAAGAAGTTGCGAGATAAATTAAATCAAGCAATTGAAAATGAAGAATATGAGGCTGCTTCTATATTAAAGATTGCAATTGAAAAACTTGAATCTAAGAAATAAGATCACCATGAAAAAAGTAGGTATCATTATGGGCAGTACTTCTGACCTCCCGGTTATGGAAGAAGCGATGCGTGCGCTCGATGAGTTGGGCGTTCCTTACGAGTCAACTGTTGTAAGTGCACATAGGACACCTGACCGTATGGCTGAATATGCCTCTACTGCTATTGACCGTGGGTTATCCGTAATTATTGCGGGCGCAGGTGGCGCAGCTCATCTACCAGGGATGACCGCATCTTATACCCCTTTGCCAGTTATCGGCGTGCCCGTTAAAAGCAGAAACTCAATTGATGGTTGGGATTCAGTGTTGAGTATTCTACAGATGCCTTCAGGTGTTCCAGTAGCAACGGTGGCTCTTGATGGGGCTAGGAATGCGGGCATTCTGGCTGCACAAATCATGGCCTGTTCAGATCCCGCTCTTCTCGATAGAATCATCTTGTTTAAGAATAATCTTAAATTAAAAGTCGAAAAGGCGACATCAACAGTGGAGAATCACACACCATCTTAATGTCGCATTTATCTTTTACTCCTTCGGAATTAACTCCTCAAAAGCGTCATTCATTTTTGTTGGGCGGTATTTCTCCGCGTCCGATAGCATTTGCGAGCACAATAGATATGGAAGGAAGGGTCAACTTGGCCCCATTTAGTTACTTCAACGTTTTTTCAGCTAATCCGCCAATCTTAATTTTCTCTCCTGCGAGACGAGGCCGAGATAACACGACAAAACATACGCTTGACAATGTCCTTTCAGTTCCTGAAGTCGTTGTGAACCTGGTCGATTTCAATTTGGTTCACGCGTGTTCACTCGCAAGTACTGATTACGCTGCAGGAGTGAACGAATTTAAAAAAGCGGGACTCACGGAGATCCCCTCAGATACTATCGCTCCTCCCAGAGTCTTGGAATCACCAGTTTCGTTCGAATGTAAAGTGCTTAGGGTGGATTCGTTTGGCGACAACCCAGGTGCTGGAAACCTTGTGGTGTGTGAAATTAATCGGATGCATTTCAGGGAGGATGTCCTCGATTCTAATGGATTGCCTGATGCGCACTTGTTAGATCTTGTGGGGCGATGTGGCGGTTCTCATTATGTCAGAGCTTCTGGAGATGCATTGTTTGAAATCCCTAAGCCCGTATCGAATTTGGGGATAGGTGTCGACAATATCCCGGAGGACATTCGTCTCAGTCGGTTTTTAACGGGGAGACATTTGGCAATGCTCGGTAATACTGAGTCATTGCCTGATGAAACAGATGTCAATGATTATAAATTAATGGAATTATCATCCATATTCATGGACTACTGTGACGATGGTGAGCAATTAGAAAAAGAACTCCATTTGCATTCAGCGCGACTTCTTGACAGTGGTAATGTTAATGAAGCGTGGAAAACACTTCTTAGTTTTAACCTCGGATAGTATTGTTTTTGCACGGTCTTATTTTACCTTTATCGTATGTCATTTGAGGTAAAAGGTAAAATTAAAGTTCTGTACGATCGACAGGATTTTCCAAGCGGCTTTTATAAGCGCGATTTCGTTATTACGACTAACGAACAATATCCACAAGATATTAAATTTGGCGCGCTCAAAGAGCGTGTAGATCAGTTAAATGGCCTTGTTGAGGGCGATGAGCTAACTGTCAAATTTGATGTAAGAGGAAGAGAGTATAACGGTAATTACTACGTAGATTTAAATGCTTGGCGTATTGAACGAGGTGTTCAAGGTCAGTCTCCTGCAGAAAATAACAGTGGTGCCCATGCTTCATCGGACTCTGTGAGTGCTGCTCCGCTTCCAGAAGTTGCACCTGTAGAGTTAAGTTCTGCACCTTTAACTGACGACGACCTGCCGTTTTAGTCACCCTTTCTGTAATTAATAGTGGAAAATTCCCGCATGCCTAAACTGTCAGATTGGCTTGAGGCTTATTCGCGCGGATTTCAACGTTTCCTTCCTTCACCATTCGCTATCGCTCTTATTCTAACAGCTGTGGCATTTGTGAGTGCTTATGCGATTGGTAGCGACGGGTTTGAGCCTGTTTTGAAAGCGTGGTCAACGGGTTTGTGGAACCCGGATTTAATGAGATTTGGTTTTCAAGCCATGTTTATGCTTGTCCTTGGTCACGTTCTTGCTCTTTCTGCACCTGTGTCCAAATTCTTACGTGTCGTCGTTGATTTGGCGATGCGTAACACGAGACATGCTGCTGCTTGGGTCGCCTTATTTGCCTTATTGCTGGGTTGGATCAATTGGGGTCTGGGACTTGTAGCGGGTGCATTATTAGCCAAATCGGTCATCGACAGATCACGCAGTGAAAATGCAGAGATTAATCCAGGTTTAATCGGCGCCGCTGGATATATGGGATTGTTGGTTTGGCACAGTGGCCTGAGTGGAAGTGCACCATTAAAAGTAGCAGAACCTGGTCACTTAATATCTCTTTACCCAAATGGCGTGAATTGGTCAACTCCCTTAGAAGAAGCCATTTCGATTTCAAGAACTGTTTTTACAAGTTGGAATTTTGCGATTACGCTTGCGGTGATCATCTCTGTCGTTTTGCTTTTTATTTTCTTAGGTTCAACGGTGGGAAGTAAGGAGGGAGAGAAAAGATTAAATGAAGATGTTTCTGACTCCCCGGAAACAGATTTTATTGCTGTAATTCGCGGATCCAGATCTGTGGCGGATGCGTTAGATAAGGGCAAAGTCCTTGCGTGGTCCTTTGGTATTGTATGTACAGGAACTGCCATTTGGCTCGCCGTAGATAGTTTCGGTTCGAACACGACAAGTCTTGGCTTTGTGACCCCTGATTGGATTAATTTAATCTTATTGGGTTTGGCCATGCTCGCTCATGGATCTGTCTCCAATATGTTGAACGCCTTAGAGAAAGCGATCGGAGGAGCGTCCGGGATTCTTCTCCAATTCCCTATTTATTTTGGTATTATGGGTATCGTCACGGGAACCGGTTTGGCAGATGTATTGTCTGGAGCTTTGGTCTCGGCGACGACATCAGATACATTGCCTCTGGCAATTTTCGGGTCTTCGGGTCTTCTAAATATCTTCGTTCCCAGTGGGGGAGGGCAGTGGGCGGTTCAAGGTCCCCTTGTAATAGAATCATGTCACGCAATGGGGATTAGTTTGGAAAAGGGAATTATGGCCATGGCTTATGGTGATCAGTGGACGAATATGCTGCAGCCTTTTTGGGCGTTGCCGTTGTTGGGGATAACAGGACTGAAAGCAAGGGATATCTTGCCATATACGCTTGCTGCTCTTCTCGTTTCAGGTGTGGTGTTTATTGTTTCTCTGCTTCTTCTCGCTTAAAAAATGGCGGCTGAATAAATACCATTCAATTACAAGATATCTTTGCACCCGCAATGGCTCAAGAATTTCACACATTTACACTCCCTAATGGCATACGCGTCATTCATAAGGAAGTCCCAAGAGCAGCCAGTCATGTTGCCCTTGTTGTCAACGCGGGTACACGTGACGAAATGAAAGGCGAGGCCGGTGTGGCACATTTTATAGAACATTGCCTTTTCAAGGGGACAAAAAAGCGGAAGACATTTCATATTCTCAATAGATTAGAGAGGGTAGGTGGGGATTTGAATGCATATACGACGAAAGAGGAGACTTGGATAAGTGCTTCATTTTTAGAGCGAGACTTAGGGAGGGCGATAGAATTGGTGTCTGATATCGTATTTAATTCAACGTTCCCCGAAAAGGAAATCATCAAGGAACGTGATGTTATTTTAGATGAGATTGCATCCGTCTTAGACAATCCCAGCGATGTGATTTTCGATGAGTTTGAGGAACGGTTGTTTGGAACGCATTCGCTGGGAAGATCGATTCTAGGTACCACTGATTCAGTTCGAAGTCTTGGGGTCGAAGAAATTAAGAACTTTGTCAATCGCAATTATTGCGCTGAATCAATGGTGTTTGCGTCCGTTGGATCTACCCCAATTAAGAAGTTTAAGAAGTTGTGCGAGAGATACCTGAACCATGAAACAGGCAAAGGGAATGCCATTCAAAGGGTCGCTCCAAGTCCTCAAGCAATTTTTGATGAACGTACTGAGCAAGACACGCATCAAGTTCATCATCTTCTCGGAGGTTTGACTGTCGGAGCGGATCATCCAGACAAACTTCCCCTCACCTTGATTGCCAATTATTTAGGGGGTCCGGCCATGAATTGTCGTTTAAGCCTCAACATTCGTGAGAAATATGGGATGGCTTATCACATAGAGGCAGGATATTCCCCTTATCAGGACAGTGGGGTGTTTTCTGTGTACTTCGGGACTGACAGGAGGCATCACAAAAAGGTGGAGTCCTTGGTGGACAAGGAACTCCAGCTCATATGTGACAATCGTCTGGGTGTGATGCAGCTACACGATGCAAAAAAACAACTGATCGGCCAAATCGCACTTAGTCAAGATAGCGGCCCAGCGATGATGACGGGTCTGGCAAAGAGTTTTTTATTGTACAATCGGGTGCAACCCCTGGCGGATTTTTTTAAATCAATAGAGCAGATTTCTTCCGAGGATATTCTTCGCGTTTCTAATCAGTATATCAGTCCTGAAAAACTCAGCAGACTCGTTTACCTTGACACTTGACCTCGTAGAGATTATCTCGTAGAAAACTTGTGTACATCGTCGTGGTCAGATTGAATGTCGTTTTTAACCGAACGCATTTTC
>CAJXHE010000009.1 GCA_913051865.1 uncultured Flavobacteriales bacterium | reverse complement strand
GCACCAAAGCGTTTTCAATGGCTGTATTAATCACCTTAGCATCTGCCTCAAACGCGTGAGGTATGGGGTTGGCAATCAGAATAGATCCACCGATGCCCAAATCCCATTTCGCCTTCATAATGCTGGCAACCTCGTCTACCGTGTTCGCCGTTGCGACCAACTTCAGGCCACTCGACCTTGTATAAAATGCCGGCAACTCATCCGTTTGATATCCCACCACAGGCACGCCTTTTGTTTCTAAAATCTCGAGCGTCTTCGGCAAATCTAAAATCGCCTTAACTCCAGCACTGACGACGGCCACATCACGAATGGCGAGTTCCTCAAGGTCTGAACTGACATCCATTGACGTTTCAGAACCCCTGTGCGCACCGCCAATCCCACCTGTCACAAACACTTTAATGCCAGCTGCATGGGCAATGACCAAGGTTCCACTTACAGTCGTTGCACCCAACGCTTCGGAAGCGATTGCAATTGGTATATCGCGTCTACTCACTTTCAGCACGTCCTTTTCTTTTGCAATCCGCGCCAACAAAGCGTCATCAATTCCTACGCACACCTTGCCTCCTGAAATAGCAATGATCGCGGGAACACAACCCGCATCCCTGATGATGCTTCCAAGTTGCTTGGCGGTATTGACATTTTCAGGATAGGGCATTCCGTGCGCAATAATTGTAGACTCCAGGGCGACAACAGGCACACCGCATCTCATCGCTTCGTGCACTTCTTCGCTATATACAATAAGCTCTTTCACAACTACTTAACGAGTGGTGGCGGGAGTGGTGCAAAGGGGCCCTTGGAGAGTCCAGTATCGGGATTTGCGTCTTCTATGGCAGCCATAATTTGGTCTTTTAAAGTGTCCAAATTCTTGTGGGCCATGGCACTGAAAAACAAGGGATTCAAATTAGGCGCTTCCTTGAGGAGCAGCGCCCTCATTTCTTCTTCCAACTCTTCATCGAGAAGGTCCGATTTGGAAATCGCTAAAATCCGCTGTTTATCAAGCATCTGAGGATTGTACTTTTCTAGCTCTCCCAGCAATGTCCGGTACGCTGCAACAATATCATCTTCATCCGCAGGAATCAAGAAAAGCAGTACAGGATTGCGTTCTATATGTCTTAAGAACCTCACACCCAAACCTTTTCCATCCGCAGCGCCTTCAATAATCCCCGGAATATCGGCCATCACAAAGGACCGATCATCTCTGTATGCCACAATCCCCAAATTTGGTCGTAATGTCGTAAACGGATAATCCGCAATCTCAGGTTTGGCAGCACTCACGACTGACAGCAAAGTCGATTTTCCTGCATTGGGAAAACCTACCAAACCTACATCTCCGAGCAACTTCAACTCTAAAACTTTCCACTCTTCCAATCCATCTTGACCTGGTTGCGCATATTCAGGACTTTGATTTGTTGAAGATTTAAAATGGTCATTTCCTCTCCCACCTAAACCACCCCTCGTCACCACCACTGTTTGTCCTTCTTCAGTGATCTCACAAACAACCTTATCGGATTCAACATCACGTATAATTGTCCCTAGAGGCACATCGATAATTTTATCTTCACCCTCAGCGCCGTGCCTGTGATTTCGGCTTCCGCTTTCTCCGTGACCGGCTATGATGTGTTTTTGATACTTCAGGTGGAGAAGGGTCCATTTGTTGGAGCTTCCTCTCACAATAACGTGACCTCCTCTCCCACCATCACCACCATCAGGCCCGCCTTTCGATGTGGTTCTGTTACGCATCATATGTAACGATCCGGCCCCTCCTTTACCAGAACGGCAGCAAATTTTCACATAGTCAACAAAGTTTTGAAGCGCCATGATTATCCGATAGCCTGAACCAAACGCGTTGTAATTTCCTCAACCGAACCGAGTCCATCGATGGACTTAAATTTCCCCAATGCTTTGTAAAAATCAGCGACTGGCGCAGTTTCTGCATGATACACATTGATACGATTCTGGATCACAGCTTCGTCTGCATCATCTGCACGCCCACTTGTCACTGATCTGGCCAAAAGTCGCTTTTTAAGCTCACTCTCCTCCACTTCTAAAGAAAGCATGGACTCAATTGAATGTCCCCTTGACATCAGAAAAGCGTCAAGTGCTTCTGCTTGTGCTGTCGTCCTTGGAAACCCGTCAAAAATAAACCCTTCTGCCTCAGAATGTTTCTCTACTTCTGCTTTTAGCATAGATATTGTCACCTCATCTGGGACCAATTTACCTTGATCCATATAAGATTGAGCCAGATGGCCCAACTCCGTTCCAGATTTGATGTTATATCTAAAAACATCCCCAGTACTCAGATGTACAAGGTTGTAATGATTCACTAAAAATTCACTTTGAGTTCCTTTCCCTGCACCTGGAGGGCCAAATAAAACGAGGTTTCTCATAATTTTCATTTATTAGGCAAAGGTAGCTTACAGACTTACTACTACGGTGACTTAAAATAACTAACTTCGCCACATCAAAATTCCTTTAATAAGACTTAAAAAATGAAATACGACGTTATCGTTTTAGGGAGTGGTCCTGGTGGCTACGTAACAGCAATTCGTGCATCTCAACTGGGGCTTAAGACTGCCATCGTAGAGAGAGAGGAACTTGGAGGCATTTGCCTTAACTGGGGATGCATCCCCACGAAGGCGCTTCTTAAAAGCGCAAACGTGTTTGAATACATCCAACATGCCGAAGCGTATGGCATTAAGGTCTCCTCGTCTGAAGCGGATTTCGGAGCAATGGTAAATCGAAGTAGAGATGTGGCAGACGGAATGTCAAAGGGCGTCACTTTTCTACTGAAGAAGAATAAAGTTGACGTCATTATGGGCTCTGGAAAAGTCCTTACTGGAAAGCGTCTCGAAGTCAAGGCAAATGACGGTGGAACGCAAGTCCTTGAGGCAAGTAACATCATTATTGCTACGGGTGCACGCTCACGTCAATTGCCAAACCTCAAACAAGACGGAAAGAAAATCATCGGCTACCGTGAAGCCTTAACACTCAAAACGCAACCCAAGAAAATGGTTGTTGTAGGCTCAGGTGCGATAGGTGTAGAGTTCGCATATTTCTACAACGCGATTGGAACTGACGTTACTGTTGTTGAGTATTTGGACAGTATCGTTCCTGTTGAGGACAAAGAGATTGGGAAGCAACTTGGCCGTTCATTGAAGAAGCAGGGCATCAGTATTAAAACCTCGGCGGAAGTCACCTCCGTTGATACATCTGGATCAGGATGCAAAGTGACTGTAAAAACAAAAAAAGGCGAAGAAGTGATCGAATGTGATATCGTCCTAAGCGCCGTGGGCGTAATCGCAAATATTGAAAATATCGGACTTGAAGATGTCGGCATTGTTACTGATAACGGGAAGGTTATCGTGGACGAATTCTACGGAACAAACATCCCTGGATACTTTGCAATTGGGGATTGTGTGCCTGGCCAATCACTCGCACATGTGGCTTCTGCCGAAGGCATTATTTGCGTAGAAAAGATCTCTGGCGCGAGCCCTGAAGCACTAGATTACGGCAACATACCAGGGTGTACTTACTGCTCTCCTGAAGTTGCGAGTGTTGGCATGACTGAAGAGGCCGCAAAAGAAGCCGGTTATGACATTAAAGTAGGGAAATTCCCTTTTTCTGCATCGGGTAAAGCAAGCGCTTCAGGACATAAAGATGGATTTGTGAAACTCATTTTTGACGCCAAATACGGTGAACTTCTTGGCGGCCATATGATTGGAGCCAATGTCACAGAGATGGTGGCGGAGCTTGTGGCTGTTCGCAAACTTGAAACAACAGGACATGAACTCATCAAAACAGTACACCCCCATCCTACGCTATCTGAGGCGATCATGGAAGCTGCAGCTGCAGCGTATGATGAGGTTATTCATTTATAAATTTGACAATTATGACACTTTCGAATAAATTCTTTCTTGCTTCTGTAATCTGCTTTACTTCACTTTCTTTGAGCACATTTGCTCAAACAACAGAGGAATTAGCTTCATACAGCTCTGCTGAGATATCAGACATCGCTGGGTTTTTCGGAATCCCCTCAAATGCATACACCGCCGAATATGGCGTTGATGCCTATCGCGTGACTTATGACATGCCATATTTAGACAGCACCATTTCAGTAAGCGGCGCCTTATTTGTCCCACAAGGAGTAGACGAGGCATGTTCTTTGCCCGTGCTAACATACATGCATGGTACAATTTTTAAGCGTACAGATGCACCATCATTTCTCTCCGGTGAAGGGCAATTTGGATTTTTAATGTCGAGCCCAGGATTCATCGTTCTTATGCCAGATTATGTTGGTCTAGGCACTTCTGAATTAATGCACCCTTACGTGCATGCACAAAGTGAAGCCGACGCAGGCGTCTACCTCATTCAAGCTGCAGAAACCCTCGGTGAGGAATTGGGATATAGCTTCAATGGAGAATTCTTTTCTACAGGATATTCTCAGGGAGGACATGCCTCAATGGCCTTTTCTCGGGAACTTGAGACCAATTATTCAGATGTATACCCGCTCACTGCATCAACGCCATTAAGTGGCCCTTATGACATCTCAGGAACACAGTTTATACAGATTTTTGAAAACACCAGCTATTCTAATCCTGCATATTTGGCGTACAACATCATCGGATGGAACAGCTATTACGGAAACCTGTATGAAGATTTAAGTGAGGTTTTCCAAGAACCCTATGCAAGTGATTTACCGGGGATGTTCAATGGGGAAATATCAGCCGGAGAAATTAATGACTACCTGCCATTTCTGTTAGAAGACCTTATTCAGCCAGGTCTGGTTGATGAAATTACTGGTGACCCTACCCACCCTTTTAACATTGCGGCACAAGACAATGATGTTTACGAGTGGGTGCCTCAAACACCACTTAAAATGTACTACTGTACACAAGATGAGCAGGTGTTTTATCAAAATGCACTTGTTGCCGAAGCCTGGATGAATGAAAATGGCGCCTTAAATGTATCTAGTTCAAACGGCGGTCCTCTAGACCACGGCGATTGTGCCGGCCCTGCAATATTTGAAGGCATGCTGTGGATGCAAGACTTCTCCGTTGATTGTGAAACAGGGTTTGTGGGGGAAACCACTCATGAGTCATGGACTATCGCTCCAAATCCAAGCGTAAATGGGGCAACTGTGATTGCAGGATTGCCCTCAAGTGTAAAGTGGGAGGTTGTGGACATTACAGGCCGAACAATCCATTCAGGGTCTGGGTTACAAGTGAACTTCTCCTCAAACGCCGAAGGCATCTACTTCATAAAGACGGACAATTGGGGAATGAAAAGAGTTTTAGTTCACCCTTAATAAAGTGATATGCATACACCCTCTTTCTGGGATGATGAGTATTCTACCCTCTTTTTGATATCGAAGAAGAAGTTTTTGAATCTCACGTGTAGGTCGGTTACAATTCGCCTTTGAATTCGCTCTATCCATAAACGCGATGTCAAATGAAGCGCCATAACTGTGCGTTGATTTCCCACGCGTGGCGTTTCTGTTGCTTCTTGTTAGCTTTTTCTGCTGATCATGTGTCCTTGTCATGGAGGTTACTCTAAAAACCGTTCCTTCAGAATCAGTCCCCTCTAAAGCATCTGCATAGTCATTCCCCATTTCCTCTAACAGTGAACGGACTTCAGGAAGAAGCATCGCTTTACTGTGTGTAAGACGGCCGATTCTATACCCTCTGCCATCATATACATTGACCAATTTGTTTTGGTTGAGACCGTAGTTTAATTCAGCTTCATTTTTGACAAAAAAACTATTTGGCAGAGATCTCGCAGCAGCCTGGTGGCGGGTATATGGGTTTTTAGAAATATGAAGGGTCTTTTTACAACAACTGCAAGGGGGCAGTGAACCCAAATTGGGTGATTTATCATCGAGGGAAACCGCAGGTTGAGGCAACACATCATCTGCTTTGGTTGAACTTGTACCAATGGCGAGTGTTTTATTTGGGATAATATATCCTTTGACGCTTTGAAGTGGTTCAGGGTGTGACAATGACTTAGGTCTCGAAGGCAATTCATCGTTTTCGCCAACTAACGCCACCATTCCACTTGAACAACATACAAAGACAATCAAAATCACCACGACCCTGTCCCACCTAAATTTACGATTTATGTTTATAGTCATAACTGTCAAAGTTCTATCTTGGGACTCGACAGATTTGATACAAACGATATAATTGCTCACGTCCGACTGTTGAAACGACATGGAATGAAACAGAACAAATTGTCAGTGTGTTGAATAAATTTAAAAAAAACAATGAGCATGTTAGGAATAGGCGCGAAAATTGACCACCCAACCTTCGGAGAAGGGGTCATCTTTGGAAAAGAAGGGGAATACTTCAGGATTTATTTCAAAGAGTTAGGAGAGAAGGAACTTGGAGTAGATTATAATGGGTTTACAATTATTGAACCTTCAAAGGGAGATCATCCAAAACCAGATTTAAGTGACATTATCGAAGCGGTAGAAGCTGTATTCGATGACAAACTAACTGAATTAACAACACATTTTGAACCTCAGCCTATTCAATTGGGTGACAAATGGCTTGGTGGGACAATGGTTCTAAAGCCAAAAGATTCAGAATTGCAAACGAAAGAAATACCTGTTGAAACATTTTTCCACAAAATAGTGATGGTACGAGATCGACTAAGAGTTTTAGAGCAACAGGTGAATGCCGAAGACAAATTAGACAATCAAGATAAAATCAAACTTCAACAGTATATTACCCGAATATATGGATCGTTAACCACCTTCAATATTCTCTTTAAGTACAAAGCGGAGAGTTTTTCTGGAGAAAAGAAACAATCATGAATTACTTTTTACTGACTTTACTCAGCAGGTTAAATAAAACAGTATTGCCTAAATTTTATAAAAAACAAAATCTAGAAAAACTATCTCATTTAGAAAAGGGGATCGTGGGCTGGAAAATATTTGTAACGTATAAATACCTGGACGCTGCGAAAAAAAAAGGCGTGAAAATTATATTTTGAATACCGCCAGCATCTGATCGTCTGTGGGGTCATAATTTGATTGCCAATGATTCATTCGATCAGAGATAAATGAAGCTTGGTCTTTAATCGGAAGTTCAGACGCTTCAAGAATCAGTTTACGCAACCCACTTGTCATCAGTTTTTTATCCTTTAACCCGCCAAACTGATCAGCCAGACCGTCCGTAAAGATGTAAACCAAATCGTGAGGCTTAACGGGAATTGTCGTTTCAACAAAAACATCATCTCTCCAATAATTACCACCAATCGACCTGGGCGTGCCTTTGTATTCTAACAACGCTCCATCTCTGACAATCCAAAGAGGCCTTCTTGCTCCTGCAAACCTCAATGATTTTCTGTCATGATTAAAAGCAACAACCGCCAAATCCATTCCAGCGCCTGCTCTCATTAATCTGCCTTTATCACCCCTTAAGATCGATCTTCTAAACTTTTCATCAAGACGGGTCAACAGATGAGCGGGTCCAATCGATTTGTCAAATGCATGCGCCAACTTCTCCCTTGCCAGCACAGTCATGAGTGCAGCACTAATACCGTGCCCAGTACAATCACACACAGCCAAAAAAGTCAGATCCTTCTTTTTACGGGCAAATAGAAAGTCTCCGCTTAAATAACCAAATGGCTTATCATAAACAGCTAAATCCGGAAAGAGTTCATTTAACTCTTCATCTGTAGGCGCTAACATTCCTTGAATTGAACGCGCATATAGGACGTCCTCGTTGGAAGGAAGCGCAACTTTTTTATGATGAAAATCTTTTTGTGGAAGCATTTAAATTAACGTGAGATTTACAACAGTAAAGATAACTACACCTTTATGTATAACGAACCACTTCTATTGGGGTTGCTTTATTTGATTAATATCGTAATTTCGTACAATGAAAAACAATTTGATTATTTCGTTTTTTTGCATCACTATTCTCTCGATCGGATTGATGTCTAGTTCTAACGGTGTCGCAGAAGCGCAAGACCAAGACCGTACAGGAGCTCCAGGCTCTTCTGAGTCTTGCGTACTATGTCATTCTCCAGGTTCAATAACCGCATCAACCTCGATCTCTGTTTTCAACACGAGCGGAGAAGAAATAACAGCGTATATCCCAGGCGAGAATTATGAGGTGAACTTTTTTGTCTCAGGAAATGGCGCGGCTGGATTTGGTTTTCAAGCCACTTCAATCCTAACTGATGGTTCAAACGCAGGAGAATTTTCTAACCCTGGCGATGCAGTTCAGATAGAAGCAGTCGGTGACCGCCATATCGTGGAGCATAGCACACCAAGTACGACAGGAATATTTACAGCGACGTGGAGTGCCCCTGATGTAGGAAGTGGAGATGTGGGGTTCTTTATGTCTGGCATCGCCGCTAACCTCCAAAATCAAAACTGGGGAGATGGTCACGATGAAACAGCGCTTTCTCTTACTGAAAGCAGCAGTATCGGTATTGAAGAAAACACCATCATGAATCAACCAATCGCAACATCCACCGGGGTTATATTAAACCCAAAAGTTGATGGGACGATTGTGATTTTTGACATCAGTGGGCGTCAAAACTTTACCAGAGAGGTCTTTTCAAATGAAACAATCAATGTTGAGACAAATCAAATGAGTCGTGGCCTAAAGATCATTCATTTTACACCCCACGATCAGAATAAATACAAATTCGCGACTCAAACATGGAAAGTAGTCATCCCATCTTAGACAAGACTGCAGACAAGAAAGTATTTTCTTTATACCAACTGAATAAGAGTATAAAAAATACACTTGAAAGTAAGACGGGACATGCGAGCTTTTGGGTAAGGGCAGAGATTGCAAAAATCACTGTCAGTAGAACTGGACATGCATATCTGGATCTTGTTGAAGAAACTAATGGCGTTCAGCAAGCTGCGATAAAAGGAAATATTTGGCGCAGTACTTTTGAAAAGATTAAAAAAGAATTGGGGGAATCAGCTGAATCTGTTTTACAGGTTGGAAGTGAAATCGTTTTTAAATGCAGTGTAACCTTTCATGAGGTACATGGACTCAGCGTGTTAATTGACGCAATTGATTTGTCCTTTATGCTTGGCGAATTGGAACGCCGAAAGGCGGAGGCCATTTTAAAAATAAAAAAAGAGGGGATTCACCTGCTCAATGCGTCACTCCCACTCCCTTTAGTTATTCAAAAAATTGCGCTCATAGGTTCTCCAGGAACAGCAGGATTTAGAGATTTTGTAAAACATGTGATCGACAACGATTTTTTATTCAAATATGACATAAAGGTGTACGCAACAGCTGTTCAGGGCGTGGATGCGCCAAAACAACTGTCTAAAGCGATTCTACAAGCAGACAAAGAACATCCAGACGTGATCGTTATTTTGAGAGGCGGAGGGTCTCCAATGGATCTTGATTGTTTTAACGACTACACCCTTGCCATTGACATCAGTACACTTCAAGTCCCCGTTCTTACAGGTATCGGACATGAATCCGACTTCAGTCTGGCTGATTTAGTGGCGAACAGAGACTTTAAAACGCCCACAGATGTCGGAGACTTTATAGTGGATCGGACAAATTCATTTTCTTCAACTTTAGTTGACATTGCAACACGGGTAGGGAGTCGAAGTAAAACAGTCATACATCGAGAAGCAACAATCCTAAGTGGTGCAAGGATTATTCTTCGAGATCTGCCGAGCAGAATTTTGACTTCAAGAAAAAGACTATTCGACACGTTAAAATTGGATCTAAACAGAGAGTTGGTTCGAATTCTAGAGCGGAAGAATGAAACATTACTTGGCTTGGCTTCGACAATGGAATTATTGAAGCCGAGCCGAACGCTCGCCAGAGGATTCAGTATTGTAAGACATCACGAGAAAGCGATCAGTGACACACGTAAAGTCAAAAAAGGTGACACCATAGAAATTGAGTTTCACTTGGGCTCGATTGAAGCAGAAGTAAAAAACATTCATCACAAAACCGAACATGGCAAAAAATAACACCCCAAAACCAGTCAAGGATCTCAAGTATGACGAAGCGTTGATGGAATTACAGGAAATATTGAGTGCTTTGCAGGATGAAACCCTGTCCATTGACGATTTGACGACGTCTATAAAGCGGGCTTCAGAACTGTTAGAAGCATGTAATTCTCGTTTACGAACGACTCAAAAGGAAGTAGAAGACATTATCGTAAAATTGGGTTTAGGCGACTAATTACCCTGAGTACCGTCACGAAGTCTATCAAGAATCCCAGCTGCCCCCATACCTTGGGAGTCTTTTGATTTATTTGCGTATTCGTCTTGTTCGATATCTTTTAAAACAAGTGCTCGCTCTCTCACTTGAAACATCGCTTCCCTTACTTGTACAAATGATTCGCACTTAGAGATTGCTTCTGACCAAGCAAGGTCTGCTTCTCTTTGGCCTTTTGGCGCCATACATCCAGACATTGTTTGGGACAGGCCATCATTCAGAGATTTACTGGTAGAATATGTATCCTCAGTCATGACTTCAAGAAAAGCGTTGAGTTTTAGAAGCGCAGAATCAATACATTCACACGCATCTCCCCGATCGGCATTTATTTCTTCCACAGTAAGTTCCTTTGGAATATCTTGTATCGCATCCGGTGCAGTCCCTTCAGAATCACAACCGATGGTGGTCATACATAAAACAGCAACAAGGACGTACTTACTTACATTGAATAATTCAGAATATAATTTCATCTTCTTTTGTTATTTTTTTTCTGTGCAGATTATTTAAAAAAGGACATGTCGTACCTAACAGGCTTGGCCAAATTTCTGAAGAAGAATCAACAAGTCTGAGGCGCCAATTTGAGAACTGTCATCCATATCATACGCACCTGTCCACCCAAGACCGTATGCGGATAAGAAGAGTAAAAAGTCGGATGATCCTACTTGGCCGTCGGCATTAAAATCACCCACACATACATCACTCGGGATAAATCCAGTGCCACCAAATTCCATTGCTAACTCAGGAAAAACAATGGTCTCGGCAAAATGAAACGCGTTTTTCCCGGCCATCATACCGGCATAACGGGCAGGAGCATCGTCAACTGGCGGATGAATCCCTCCCCAAATTCTAGAAAGTGCACTTTCGTTTGAAGCATCCATAAAGGTCGCCCATTGAAGATTAAAGGTCATTGAAGGACCATCTTCAAAGACGAGAAATTGATTCATGTTGACAGGCCATTCGGCCAATCCCCCTGGCCAGTAAGCTGAACCTGTTAACATTTCAAACTGCTCTGCTGCAGCTCTTGAAAACGCGCTGTGTCCACTAAAATAACCTGCAAAAGGCGGGGTAACAAAGCTTGGACGTTGATATGGCCACCAATTCTCAGCCAAAATCCAATCAACACCAGCTTCATCAATCTGTGGAATTTCAATATAATCTGGCCCCTTCCAAGTACGGATTGCAATGTCACCAACATGGTCCTCACCTCCGAAATCAGAAAGCGGATGGGAATCATCAATCATTTCAATAAAGCCTGGCACCAAAGGGAGGCCCGCAGGATGATAATTTGGAAGAGAAGGATCCGTACTTTGACCTTTTTCTGCCATAAAACGAATGGCAGATACGGGCCTGATGTAATCGTAATACCCTTTGTTACTCCAAGCAGTAATAGCACAGTCGTGCATCGCTCCTGCCAAGGCCAGATAAGATTTAACAATGAATTCCTGATCTTCAATGACAGGACCTTGACCTCTCCATCTGTGAGATCCAGAATTAGGCTCTAAAATAAATTCGTTGAGAAGCGTAAACCAATGCCCAGGAGGGGTCTCCGAATCGGGGCCGTCTGCCCAAAATTCTGCTATCACACGTCCATAATCTCCTCTAGGAATGATATTAGGTTCATAGGGAAGACCTGTAAATGGGTTTGTTTGGTGTCCATTCCCACCGAATGATCCATCTGGATTGTGCCAACTCGCTAATCCTCCCTGCTCCCAATCATAGAAAGATGCAAAATCTTCTACGGCAGGCGTTTCTCCATCATACTTCAATGATGCTGGGGAAATATCCCACATAACTCCGTCATTTGGGTCGAGATGTTCTGACCATTTGATGACCATACCAAATCCCCACTTGTAATCACTCTCATCAAAATTTGACGCAACAGTTGTGTCGATGAAAACCGGAGGTCCTGGATTGTGATAGGTGTCATATACGCACGCATCTCGTGTCAACTGTGTCAGATTTGAATCCCTAAGTGCAAATCCTTGCACATTGCCCCATTCTGGCCCTAAGAATGGTGGTACCTCAGTAATTAACTCACCGCTTTGGTCTATTGCAACTGACAACTCCACGGGCTGCCAACTATTCGGATCCAGAATCCCTCCAGTACCTGAAGCTTCTGGTAAAATATTGGGGTTATTTGGTGTATAGCAAAGGTTTGAAAAATCATTAACCTCATTAGAACCATCTTGTAAACCAAATGCAATTATTTGTTCCGCAACGTAATTTCCAAGAGCCGGAGGCCCATCATTCAAATAATCTGTTGATACTACTAAAGTGTCAAGCCCCTGATGTGCCATCTGAAGACGGATATTTTCCATCGTAGACTCCGCTTGGGGCGAATTCATATACCTGTGCTTAATTAGTCTATAAACGCCATAGCTGATCGCAACCTCTTGAGCCATTATCCTATCCATGGGATTGGCAGGAATGTTTGATGCGAAATTGTCGAAATCAAAGACAATCGAAAAGTCTCCAATCGTATTGCCTAAAAAATATTGCTGTGACGATGTCGTATCATATGCAGCCCAACAATCGTACATGATTGCAGAGGAATGCATGAGGTTACGTGCGTGAAGAGTGGGTCTTGCAAAGTCGTTTCTAATCGCTTCTAAAACCTGTTCATTCCACTCTATAGCAATGTGACCTGTTTGCGCAAAGCTCACAGATAGACATGTGCATGATAAAAACACAGATAAAAGAAACTTATACATTAGAATATCACTTCAATTTATATAAGTAAAGGTATGGATTTTAATGGCTTTATTGATGGCTTTTCATAAATGGCCATTTCATATAACCGGTAAATGTACATTTATGAGCTTACTTTTACCGAACTGGAATCCGAAACATAATGCTATCTAAAAAACCTCAATATGCATTCCGTGCGCTGACAACTCTAGCTCGACATCAAGGCAAAGGCCCGCTTCCAATTAGCAAAATCGTCAAGGAGCATCCAATGAGCGTAAAGTTTCTAGAAACGATATTGTTAGAATTACGAAAGAATGATATTCTTGGTAGTAGAAAGGGGAAAGGTGGTGGATATTTCCTTCTTAGGCCTCCTGAGGAGGTCAGTCTGGCTCAAATCATCCGAATTTTAGACGGCCCCATAGCCCCCTTAAAATGTGTCTCATTAAATTTCTATGAGCGATGTGATGATTGTAATGAGATCTCATGCGGTTTGAATAAACTTATGGCAGAGGTGAGAGATGCTAAACTTAAAGTGCTTGATCACAGGAACCTAAGAGATTTAATTTGACAAAATCAGATTAACTTATCGTTAATCCTATAGAGCGTGTAGGATTAAACTATCTTTGCAGGCTATGACTACTCAATCTATTCCATTCAACCTGCACCCAGACCCCATCGTGGCGCTTACAGAACTTTGTGACACTCACCCGAAAGGCATTGTTTTCACTACATCTCTAGGACTCGAAGACCAAGTATTGACCGACATCATATGCAGAAATAAACTACCCATTAGGATTGTCACTCTTGATACTGGAAGACTCTTTCCTGAAACGTATGCGCTAATCGACAAAACGAAATCCAGATACAATGTGAAAATTGAGTGCTTTTTTCCAGACACCTTAAGTCTGGAACAACTCGTTAATGGACAAGAGATAAATGCAATATTCAAGTCTGTTGAAGCGCGTAAAAATTGCTGTGGGGTGAGGAAAGTTCAACCCCTGTTAAGATCATTAAAGGGCGCTATAGTTTGGGTTACAGGACTGAGAGCAGAACAATCAGAGAACAGAAATAATCTCCCCAGAATTGAACTGGATTCACTTTCAGGACTCCTGAAATTCAACCCACTTCTCACTTGGTCAGATTCTGATTTAGAAAACTACATCGAAAAAAACAACGTTCCCATTAACACACTCCACAAAAAGGGATTTCCTTCCATTGGCTGTGAACCGTGCACAAGGGCTGTTAAAAACGGCGAACATCCCAGATCAGGAAGATGGTGGTGGGAGAAATCGTCACAAGAATGCGGACTTCACAGAGGCTAATCCATACTTTTGACGTATGAATAAGCTACGTCTGTTATTTTCATTCTTCTTTATTTGCGTTTTTGCTGCGTGTAGTAATGACAAGGATCATGTTAAAGAAATGCCGCGTTCGGTGACGATCGTCCTGTCCAAACAAAACAGTTCATCCTCATATCGTCATTTTATTGAGAATATTGATACTACAATTACATTCAATTGGATCAATGCTTACACAACTCCCCTTTCACAATTAACGGTAGACCTTAAAAATGCAGATGGCATCATATTGACGGGTGGAGTAGACATCCACCCCGCTTTGTACGGCAACGCTTTTGACACGATACGGTGTGGCACGATAGACATCAAAAGGGATGAAATCGAAACCACACTTTTAAACCATGCATTAGAAAGCGGAAAACCCTGTCTGGGAGTATGTCGAGGCCTTCAATTTATGAACGTTCATATGGGAGGCAGCCTCCACCCTCACCTCCCAGACACACTAAGCGATATTCACAGGGGAAAAGACGGGAATTCTACAGAACATGAAATTTACGTCACACATAAACTTGGCACATTAGATATAAAGCCTGGAAACAAATCTGCAACTGTAAGCAACCATCACCAGGGAATTTCCCGTCTCGCTGACAACTTGGATGCTTGGGCGATTGCTCCCGATGGATTAATCGAAGGAATAAGACATTCCGACACAACACACTATCCTTTTTTCATAGGCGTACAATGGCACCCTGAAAGAAGTGACCCCGCCAGCTCACTTGCAACCCCTATCGCCGCCGGGTTTTTAAAGGCTATCTTAAATGAAACAGGCGTCAAAAAAAACACTGACACCTCAGAAACAAAACCCCGTGCGAGCGATTCTTTTTCAACGCAAGCAATCATGATTGATGATGCTTCATCTCAGAAAGTAGATATAGAGATGCATTAATCATAACAGTAACTTACGATAGGGGAAAATGGGAATACAGATGCAACCAAAATCAGAAAATTTACGTCTGTAAACAAAGAATTTAGGGTAAATTTACCCCTGATAAAAGTGACTCTTAGAGGACAGTCAAGAACACTGTCAGTGTTAAATTTTAAAAGGTTTTAATGAAACGCCCAATTAACCAGACTTTAAATTATGTAGCAATCACATTTGCCTTATGGGGTCTCACTTTAAATTGTTTGTCTCAAACCGATCAAACGATGGGTCTATTTACAAACACAACAGAGTCCTTTAACGGATATACATTATTCGCCCCTGTTTCGAACATGACCACTTATTTAATAGACAATTGTGGGTCTGAAATAAACAGCTGGGAAAGCACACACAGAGCTGGAATGATGGCATACCTTCTTGAAGACGGTTGCATCATGAGGTCTGGAAGAACTCCTTCTAAAGTCTTCCAAGGCGGCGGAACGGGTGGAGTCATTGAGAAGTTTAGTTGGAGTGGCGAATTGCTATGGACTTTCACAATGGCGAATGACAGCGTACATCTGCATCACGATATAGAGATCCTACCCAATGGAAATGTGCTTGCAATCGCTTGGAAAATGAATAGCGCAGAAGACGCAATTGCAAAAGGAAGAGATCCAAATAAAACAGGACTCAGTGTGTGGAGTACCTATATTGTGGAAATAGAACCTTCTTATCCAGAAGGAGGACATATCGTATGGAGTTGGGATGCTTGGGATCACTTGATACAAGACTTTGACCCAAGCCTACCTTCGTATGGTCACCCCATAGATTTTTCCGGAAAAATAGATGTGAATTTTAACGCATTGGGAGGAACTTCTACTACGGCACAGGACTGGCTACATACAAACTCTATAGATTACAATCCTTTGAGCGATGAAATCATGATCAGCGTGAGGGGATTTAGTGAGTTTTGGATTATTGACAGAGAATCATCATCGGATATAAAATATCGTTGGGGAAATCCAATGGCATACGGAAGAGGAACGGAAGAAGATCAAGCACTTTTTCAACAACATAATTGTCATTGGATTGAACCTGGGCTTCCAGGAGAAGGGCATGTTTTGATTTACAACAATGGCACCAATAGACCCGATGGAGAATACAGCTCAATTGAACAATTAAAACTCCCACTTTCAGTGGATGGAGAATATCCGATCAGTTCGGACTCGCCCTATGGTCCTGAGAATACAGAATGGCGGTACCCTGAAACATTAGGCAACGAGTTGTTTTCTCACAACGTAAGCGGCGCACAAAGACTTCCTAATGGCAACACGCTTATATGCGAAGGTGCGAGCGGCCACTTAATTGAGATTAATAATACAGGTGAAGTTACGTGGGATTACATCAATCCTGTGAGCGTATGGGGACCTCTTCAACAGACGACAACTGTATTTGGAAATTCTGTATTTCAAGCGCAGCGATATGCGCCAAACTATGGCGCATTTTTGGGCCGAAATCTTATACCGATGGGAGAGATCGAAATAAATCCGCTCCCGAGCATGTGCGAAATCACTTATGCCCCTACTTGCCCAGGTGACCTGAACCATGACTACTTGATTACTGTTCAGGACCTCACTCTCGCCTTGGGTGCTTTTGCATGCACAAACTGTACTTCAGATATTGATGGAGATGCGTCTTTCGGAATATCTGACTTATTGATACTCCTTTCAGGCTTTGGCACATCCTGCTAATCTCTGTTGATACAGGTGGGCACCTACTCAAAGAGAAGGATCGCAATATTTAGATAAAAACTGAGATTATAGTTGGATATTGAAAAAGACGGACTACCTTTGGTCCCCGCTTCGGCATTAGGATTTATGACCTAGTATTTCGCAGAATCGGAACCTCATCGCGGGGTGGAGCAGTTGGTAGCTCGTCGGGCTCATAACCCGAAGGTCGTAGGTTCAAGTCCTACCCCCGCTACTAAGAAAGAGCAATCAGAAATGGTTGCTCTTTTTCTTTTGCCTCGCTTTTTAAAGCTTAGCGAGAAGAAATGCATACAATCTCTTCAAGAAACGCCAAAACGATAACGGATTAGTCAACTACAAACTTCTTCTCCACCGTACCATCATCATAGATGTGGAAGAGCATTTGGTTCGTCGTGTGATTCACTTCTCTTCCTAATGTATTCACTATTTTATATAGTGTCTTTTCATTGATTAAATCAATACTTATGTTTTGAGAAATATCATAAGTCAATTCGCATGTGTAATCCCCAGGATCCTTGCCAGTTAGATTCGAGTATGTAAAATATACTGTTAATGGATATATTGGTGAAATTGAAGATGTCAAGTTGTAATTATACCATGACGTTTGATTTGAAAAAGTCACAAACAAGTCCATATCTCCATTTTGGATTGTATCTCCACTGCTGTCAATGATATAATTGATATAAGGATAATGCGCATCCATCGTGTCGGAATTATTTACAGCTACATCAATAGTCAATTCTTCATTATTGATAATAACATCAGTAACAGTAAGCAAGCTGCAATTAACCATGCCCTGTCCAAACACACCCACAGAAAGAGAAAAAGAGAAAAAAGTAACTAAATATCGCATAAAATATAATTTAAAGCATCAAGATACAGCTAATCAAATTTATAGCCTCGACATATCAGAAACTGTATATAAGATATCTCTAAACCATAAAAATTACATCTTACGTAACAGCCAAAACCAACCTGGATTCTTATCAATAAATCTTGATCGCGTAAGTCTTGACCTCTCGATCTAGTTTTCTTGCATCGCCAGAAACGATGTCTAGAAGTTGCCAAAAATCTTTGCTGTGATTTTTAACCCTTGTATGCACCAATTCGTGAAGAATGACATAATCTACTAGGTAATCAGGCAAACGCATAAGGTGGAGGCTCAGGTTGATGTTGTTGTCAAACGAACAGCTTCCCCACCTGGTTTTTGAATTCTTAATGGCGACATTTTTATATTCAAAGTTGTGCGCTTCGGCCAATTCTTTGACTCTGCCAGGAAGAAGAAGCTTGGCTTCTTTTCTCCAAGCGAGCTCTATTGCTTGTCTTATTACATTTTGCACCTCCGCATCTTCAATGTTTTGGGAATGAGGTATCGCAACGGATATTTTGTTGTCGCTGACAACAGTCTTCAGGGTTTCTGTATCAGAAAATGTCAACACCAAATGATGAGACCTGGTTTGGAATGTTGTGTCAAGATCAAAGACGGTCAACATCCCTTCTGCTCTTTGCATCTTAGACAAATGCGGCTTGATCCAACTGATGCGTTTCTCAGTGAGTGCTTTTGCTTTTTTAAAACTTACCGAATAAGGTACAGACACACGAACACCTACAAAGGGTTTGATTGTGATGTTCAACCGTTTGGCACGGTGGCTTCGAAAAAAAGTCACATCGACACCCTGAATATTTACAACTTCATCTTCCATAAATCATTCTGAACATGAACATCGGAGGATCAATGTGTGTATTCTTCGTAACCTAACTTCATGAGATGACTTGTTTTATAATAGTCATACACGCCTAAAATACAAATGTCATTTAAATCAAACTTCACACGATTCTGATCACACACGCGTGGATTTAATTCTACCCATTCCACATCACCGATCATGAGATTACACTTATTCGGCAGCTCAATAATTTTATTTAAGACAAGTCCCATTCGGATATATGACTCATCTACTGCGGGTGCCTTCCAGTTTTTTGCATCATGAATAGTGGGTGTCAGGCCCACTTCCTCAAATTCAGAAATATGTTCCGGATATTTCGCACTACATCGGTGAGCTTGTTTGATAATATCACTGTGCACATGAGAGATCGTAAACTGCCTCGTCTGTTTAATATTCTTGTAGGTATGCGCGAATTCCCCAGGCGGCCTTAAAACGATACCCATCAACGCGGGACTTGATCCAAGGTGCATGAGTGAACTCACAATGCTTAAATTGTGTACACCCTTATCGTTCACACTCCCCACCAGGACAGGACTTTTAAACCCACTTAAAGAATTAACAAGCTGGGCTCTAGGTCGAGATTCCATTTCATTGAGATCGGAAGCTTTTATTTTATGATAGTCTGACACTTATTTTAGAATTGCATTAAACTCATCTATTGAGGATATAACTGTAACGTTCTTAAATTCTTTTAAAGACTTATTTTGAATTCTCGCAATAGGGAAGATTTCAGAACCTGAGAAGGTTTCATCCAGATAAGTGATAACTTTTTCCAGTCTATTCACAGACGATTGAGCGATGGCGAAAAACATAATTTTACTTATCGTAAAATAGTCATTTAAAATGTCCAATGATTTCAAAGGGACAGATTGCCCCAAATAAATGACGGATTTATTATTTTCATTGAGTATTAGACTCGCCACCAAAAGTCCAATTTCATGATGCTCACCTTCGGGCAGAAATAAAAGCCACACTTCTTTGTCTTGGTTATCGTCATGAATGAGCCTGTCAATCCTTGAATATAATTTTTGCTTAATTAACTCAGACAGAAAATGTTCTTGAGAAGGCAAAATGTCATTCGTAAGCCACAAATATCCAATACGATTTAAAGCTGGCAACAAAATATTTTTGTAAACATAAAGTGTATCATAGCGATTTAATGAATCGTTTATGACTTGGTGGAATAATGATTTATTAAATGTTAGGGCTGATTCAATGACCTTATTTAATTGTTTTACATGATAAATCTCATCATCAAGTGTGACGTTTCTCACTAGTTCTTCAATGTCCGTACTCGTGAGGGTAGCGATTTTTGAAATTTTGTAGCCTTTGTCCTTTAAAATCGAAACATTCAAAGCCTTCACAAGCGTTTTATCATCATAAAACCTAATGTTTGTTGGCGTTCTTTGGGGTTTAAATAGTTTGTATCTATTCTCCCAAGTCCTAATAAGCAACTTGCTGAATCCAGTTATATTGGACAATTGTTCTATTGAGTAGTTTGCCATAGTGATTGCAAATTTAGAATAATGTATACACTTATTCAAAAAAAGTTGTACAAAGTTTTGGTTTAAGGCTTTTCATGTTCTTATGTTTGTATAAACTTTTTATTAAATAACTATACAAAAAATGAAACTCTTTAACAATAATTTCTTTTTAGCATCACTGCTATGCTTATTTTCACTCAATGCTTTTTCTCAATCTATTTTCGGAATTATTGAAAACTCGGAAGTACACACAACACTTGAGGCAGCTGTAGTTGCAGCAGGATTAGATGGAACACTCTCCTCTGATGGACCCTTTACAGTATTTGCGCCAACAGATGATGCATTCAGCGTAATTCCTGAAAACGTACTTGAAACTCTGCTTGCAGATCCAACTGGAGACCTCACACAAATACTTCTCAACCACGTTGTATCTGGAACAGCAATGAGTACAGATTTATCTGATGGAATGATGATCGAAACTTTACAAGGAGGTGAAGTGATGGTATCCATTACAGATGGCATGGTGATGATTGGTAACGCAACAGTAATCGTCGCAGATATATCTGCAGACAATGGCGTTGTTCATGTAATCGACGCAGTATTACAGCCTGAAATGCCAACCAACACAGTATTTGATATAATTGCAAACTCAGAGGTACACACAACACTCGAGGCAGCTGTAGTTGCAGCAGGACTAGATGGAACACTCGCTTCTGATGGCCCCTTTACAGTATTTGCGCCAACAGATGATGCGTTCAGCGTAATTCCTGAAAACGTACTTGAGACCTTGCTTGCAGATCCAACTGGAGACCTCACACAAATACTTCTCAACCACGTTGTATCTGGAACAGCAATGAGTACAGATTTATCTGATGGAATGATGATCGAAACTTTACAAGGAGGTGAAGTGATGGTATCCATTACAGATGGCATGGTGATGATTGGTAACGCAACAGTAATCGTCGCAGATATATCTGCAGACAATGGCGTTGTTCATGTAATCGACGCAGTATTACAGCCTGAAATGCCAACCAACACAGTATTTGACATTATTGCAAACTCAGAGGTGCACGCCACGCTAGAGACAGCAATTGTTGCTGCAGGACTGGATGGAACACTTGCGTCTGAAGGACCCTTTACAGTATTTGCACCGACAGATGATGCATTCAGCTTAGTCCCTGCAAACATTCTTGAAACATTACTCGCAGATCCAACTGGACTATTGACTCAAATACTATTAAACCATGTTGTGTCAGGAACAGCGTTGAGCACAGACCTATCTGATGGAATGATGATCGAAACTTTGCAAGGAAGTGAAGTGATGGTATCCATCACAGATGGCGTGGTGAAGATTGACAATGCAACAGTGATTGTCGCAGATATAATTGCAGACAATGGCGTTGTACATGTGATTGATGCAATCTTACAGCCTGAAATGCCAACCAACACAGTGTTCGACATTATTGCAAACTCAGAGGTGCACACCACACTCGAGGCAGCAATTGTAGCAGCAGGATTAGATGAAACACTCGCGTCTGAAGGACCCTTTACAGTATTTGCCCCGACAGATGACGCGTTCAGCTTAATTCCTGCAGATGTTATTGATGCATTGCTTGCAGATCCAACTGGAGACCTCACTCAAATACTTCTAAATCATGTTGTTTCAGGAACGACATTGAGCACAGATTTATCCGATGGCATGATGATTACAACATTGCAAGGAGGTGAAGTGATGGTGTCTATCGCAGACGGCGTAGTTATGATTGGCAATGCAACAGTGATTATCGCAGACATAACTGCTGACAATGGCGTTGTGCACGTGATTGATGCAGTCATCGAAACGACAACAAGCAACATCATTGAATCAAGCGCTCTCATTTCAAATGACATCTACATGTACAGCGTAGACATCACAGGAAGAGAAATCAATTACAACACCACAAATACGATTGTATTCGATATCTACAAGTCTGGAAAGACAGTCAAGAGGTTTGTAACGATTCAATAAGTTTAAAGGCCAAAATTCATTATGGGTTATTACCAAATACACGATGAACAGGTTGTAAAGACTGATATAGAAAATCTATGGAATTTCGTATCTGACCCTTCAAATCTCAAAAAGCTAACGCCTTCAAAACTTGGCTTTAAGATGATGACATCAACTCATACGGAGATGTCGGAAGGTATGATCATTACCTACAGAATCACGCCACTTTTTAATATAGGTGTCAAGTGGGTGACAGAAATCAGTCATGTAAAAAACCAAAACTACTTCATTGACAAACAGGTATATGGACCCTACAAATTATGGCATCACCAGCACATGTTTAAAGTGATTGACGAAGATCATGTTCGCATGACAGACATCGTCACATATGCACTGCCTTTTGGAATTATCGGTGACTTTGTCAACTTTATATTTATTCGAAGAAAGCTAAAGACAGTTTTTGACTACCGCAAAGTTGCTTTAAACAAAATATTTAACTCATGATACGTTTTTTTAGAAAAAAATCAAAGTACGATAAACTAAATTCTGAATATAAAAAACTCATGAAGCAGGCGTTTGTGCTCTCGACAAAGAATAGAAAGCTGAGTGACGAAGCAACGTCAAAAGCAAATGAAATTCAAAAATTGATGTTGGAGCTAGAACCTGAAAAGTAACAGCATAGGACTTAGAAAGCAGATTGCAATCAAACCCAATGCAATACAATGTATATGACAAAAGTCGATTCTCACGGATCGGCTTTTGTTCATTTACAATCTTATAGAATATCTTCACCACATGATTAAAAGACCTAGCAAACGAAGTGTACTCATCACATTACTCATTGTTTTCGTTGCAATACAAATGAAAACGACAGATAAGACACCAATCAAAATCACGCCTGAATCAGACTTCCTAACGTTAGAAGAAGCGCCTCCGGATGTTACAAAACTGATTCAATCTGTATGCTACGACTGCCATTCAAACCTGACACAATACCCTTGGTATAGCCATGTTGCTCCTGTAAGTTGGTGGCTCGAGGGGCACATCAACAAGGGTAAATCAAAAGTGAATTTTTCTATTTGGGACACCTATACACCAGCGCAGAAAGACGCACTGAAAAACGAAAGCGCTGAACTGATTGAAAAGAAATGGATGCCCATTCTGACATACAAAATAACGCACGCAGATGCGAGACTTACCGAAACGCAAAGACGCATGCTGATCGATTGGCTTAAAGAGTAGACGTCACCTTGCATCGTCGTACCTTTGCATCCAGGAATATGAGCGAACAAAAAACACAACCCGAAGGAATCGGTCTTCCCGATTTACCTCCCATGCCAGCAGGGGCAGAATATCCTGACGGACACAAAGCAGGGTTTGTAAACATTGTGGGATCTCCCAACGTGGGAAAGAGCACGCTAATGAATCGTCTTGTTGGTGAGAATATCAGCATTATCAATGCGAAAGCCCAAACGACACGCCACCGCATCATGGGTATCGTCAATCAGCCCAATTGGCAAATCGTGTATAGCGACACCCCCGGCGTTCTAGACCCCGCATATAAACTGCAGGAAGGGATGATGAAGTTTGTGAAGACCGCACTACAGGATGCAGACATCATTATTTTCGTGACAGATGTTTACGAGGATGCAATGGCACACGAAGCGACTTTTGACAAAATCGCCAATATGGACATCCCGGTCTTTGTGTTAATTAATAAAGTGGATTTAGAGGGGCAAGAAGTGGCCATGAAAAGGGCTGATTATTGGAAAAAGAAAATCCCGAGAGCACAAGTCGCACCGATTAGTGCGCTCCACAATTTTAATGTTGACACTTTACTCGATAGCATTGTCGCACATTTGCCCGAAGCCCATCCTTTCTTTCCTAAGGATGAATTGACAGACAAGCCTATGCGGTTTTTTGTTTCTGAAATTGTCAGAGAAAAGATTCTTACACATTACAAGCAAGAAATACCCTACAGTTGTGAAGTAGTCGTTGAGGAATTCAGGGAGGAGCCACATATATTTCATATTAGAGCTGAGATTAGAGTGGCCAGAGAATCTCAAAAGATGATTGTCATAGGCTCTGGCGGAAATATGATCAAGAGAGTAGGTACCGACGCCCGAAAAGAGCTCGAAGCTTTCCTCGATAAAAAAGTCTTCCTCGATTTATATGTAAGAGTGGATAAGGACTGGAGGAATGATGAAAGCAAACTGAAACGGTTTGGATATTTTGATTAATTGATTTACTTCCCTCCTGCCAAAATTAATTTGGGACTTAAAGTCCTTGCCAAACGTGAGGATGGTTTCCACAATATTGAAAGCATTTTCATACCTACCCAATTGTGTGACGTTCTTGAAGTACATATTGGTGAAAATGCACCTGAAGGTGAATTGAAATTTGAATGTTCGGGCATAGAAGTGAATGGCAGCATTCAAGACAACACCATCGTCAGAGCGCATCAGATATTGTCTGAAAAATTCCGACTTCCAGCCTTAGAAGCAAAATTGCATAAAGTCATACCAACAGGTGCAGGACTTGGTGGAGGGAGTTCAGATGGCACTTTTATGCTGAAGGCCATCAATGACATTTGTCGACTGGAATTAAGCCAAGACACCTTGGAGAAATATGCAGAGGAGTTGGGAAGTGACTGCCCTTTTTTTGTAAAAAACAGCACCTCATTTGTCACGGGAAGAGGAGAAATTTTAAGCCCAATTCAAGATGAAAAGTGGGGGCGAAGACTGGAGGAGATGAAGATTCTTATTATACATCCCGGTGTACACATCAACACGTCAAAAGCCTTTTCTTGGCTGAAAGAGGATGAGAGAACGAACGAACATCAAACGCACCATGTTTCTCACCACAGGAATAATCACAATGAGTTCCTATTAGGCACGCCAATAAAGAAGTGGGATGACTTATTCATGAACGATTTTGAGACGTCTGTCACAAACAGATTTGAGCCGGTCAAAAAAGCGCGCCAACTCATGATGGACGCTGGGGCAGATTATATTCAGATGACAGGAAGCGGATCCTCCGTATATGGACTATTTGGGAAAGCAAAAAATGCAACAGAAGACGCTAAAGTGACGTTAATGGCTCAAAAAGTCGCAAAAAGAGCAAAAAAAGAGGGGTTTTTTGCTTATTTCGGCGCTTTGGCGTAAATGTAGAAACCAAGGCACAGGTAGAGCAAATTCGGCAACCAAGCAGCCAACAACTGTATTCCTCCATCACTTACAGGCAAGAAATCCGGGATTGTCATTGTGGCTGCATAGACAGAAATGATACGTGATGTAAATACAAATGTGAAACCAACTAGTACCGCTATAAATAAATGAACGCCTATCCCACCTCTTTGTTTTCTAGAGGCAATACCTACTCCGATCAAGGTAAGAACAAATATCGCAAAAGGAGTTGACGTCCGCGCGTGTTTGGTCAACTCAAACGAAGACGTATCGGCGCCACGCAATTTCACCTTTTCTATATAGCGACTCAGTTCAGAAGTCGTCATACTGTTTACAATTTCGGCCCGTTGGGCAAAATCATCCAGCTTCATCGGTAAAAGTGTGTCAAGTTGATTCACAAACTTAAAAGACTCAGTTCCATTTTCATTGAACGTGCGAACATGAACGTTGACGAGTCGCCATAAACTATCCTTCTCCATCCACGTCCCCTTCGCAGCACTTATACTCTGTTCCAATCTGGTGTTGCTCTTATTCCACCGCTCCAATTGGAATCTATACCCTGTTTTCCTGTTGTACGTAATACTTCTGAAGTATGCAATCGTTCCAGGGGAAACTTCTCGATAAAGGTTTTGATCTTTGACATGAAAGTCAATATGGATCCATTGCATCTCGAAGTCTAACTTGTTTTGATTTGCATGTGGGACGACATAGTGCGTCAGAAAAAGAGAAAGCGCGACCAATACAGAAGCCGCTACAAAATAAGGCCTCAAGAAACGCCTGAAGGCCATACCTCCACTCAACATGGCAATTATTTCTGTATGCTGTGCAAGTCGGCTCGTAAACCAAACGATAGTTAAGAACACGATAAACCCACTTAACAGGTTTGCAAAAAAGAAACAAAAAGCAGCGTAATATTTTACTGTTTCCCATAGCGGTGCACCATTTGTGATTAACCGACCGATATTCTCAACCAAATCAAAAACAACCGCAATGACACAGAACACCCCCAACATAAAGAAAAAGGTCTTTAAAAACTTACTTATAATATATCGATCAAGGAGTGTCACTGACTAGGAATCATATTAAAGTTTTTGAGAAATTTGCACGACCATTTTATTTTTCCAGGCAACAAAATCTCCCTGTATGATATGCTTTCTCGCCTCTCGAACCAAATCCAAATAAAAGCAGAGATTGTGAATACTGGTAATATACATGCCCACCAATTCATTCGCTCGAATCAAATGTCTCACGTATGACTTGCTATACATCTTGTCAACGCTGGCAGAACCTAACGGATCTAACGCAGAAAAATCATTCTCCCATTTCTTATTCTTGATATTCACAACGCCTCCCCAAGTATATAGCGTACCAGTCCGCGCATTCCTTGTAGGCATGACACAATCAAACATATCTACGCCCAAAGCAATGTTCTCCAAAATATTTACCGGCGTGCCAACACCCATTAAATATCTGGGTTTGTCTTCTGGAAGTATCCCACAAACCAAATCACACGTCTTGTACATTTCCTCTGTAGGCTCACCCACACTCAGTCCACCAATCGCATAACCTGCTGCATCAACTCCAGAAATATATTCTGCTGATTCTTTTCTCAAATCTTCATAGGACCCGCCTTGTAAAATAGGAAACAGCTCTTGATTAAACCCATACTTGGGTTCCGTCTCAGCCAATCTATTTACACATCTGTCTAACCAACGGTGGGTACGTTGCATGGATGTTTTGGCATACTCTTTTGAACACGGATGAGGGGGGCACTCGTCAAAGGCCATAATAATATCTGCGCCAATTGTACGCTGAATATCCATCACGCTTTCTGGGGTGAATGCCATTAAATCTCCGTTGATGTGACTGCGAAACGTAGCCCCTTCTTCGGTTAGCTTTCTATTGTTGGCCAGACTGTACACTTGATATCCGCCACTGTCTGTGAGAAGCGGCCTGTCCCAGCTCATAAACTTATGCAAGCCACCTGCCTTCTCCATCGTATCCATACCAGGCCTTAAATAAAGGTGATATGTATTGCCCAATATGATGTCTGCATTAATGTCATTGACAAGTGCTGTTTGAGGAACTGCTTTCACAGAACCGACTGTGCCGACAGGCATAAAAATTGGGGTTTGGATCACGCCATGATCTGTTTCCAGAGACCCCGCACGTGCATTGGAGTTTGTATCCTTCTTTTCAAGGGTAAATTTCACCGCTTTATATCTATTTTTCACCCGCATACATTTTGAATACGGTTCCACAAATGTAACTTGGGACCGTATAATGAAGACAACGATATGATAGGAACATTATTTAATGCTGTTGCAGTGGCTGCCGGATCGACAATAGGCCTGCTCTGCAAGAAATATATTTCCCATAAAAATCAGACGAAAATACTTGTTGTATTTGGCCTATTTACTGTTGCATTAAGTGTCGATATGATCACGGGAATGATTGAGCCTATTGATATTTTTCTTGCTCTGGTGTCAGGTACCCTTCTAGGCCAAACACTTTCTCTCCACGATCGTTTGACAAAATTCACGTCCAAATTCGACAAAGTTTCATCGGGTAACCCAGACGGAAATAACCTGCCCGAACACTCTCTTGGTTCAGGGTTCATTAAAGCCACTGTATTATTTTGTGTCGGAGGTTTAACATTAATCGGATGCATGGATGAGGGCTTGAGTGGGAAATCACATTTGCTTTTTATTAAAGGGACGATGGATCTGATCAGTTCATTCTTTCTATCCGCAGTTTTGGGAAAAGGCGTTCTGTTTTCTGCAATAGGTGTTCTCCTTATTCAAGGAGGATTGACTTTGTTTTTCATGGGGTTTGGCCAAAGCATTTCTCCAGAACTCATACTCGACCTTACAGCAACCGGAGGTATTTTACTTTTGGCCCTGGGGATAGATCTCATGGAGATTAAATCATTTAAAATGATCGATTTACTCCCCTCGCTATTTATTCTCCCAATCATCCACTTCATTCACACCTTGATTTTAGAGGCATTATAAATGGCGAAAAAAAAGAAAAAACAGAGCGTTCGAACAAAAAACCGTCCCCACTCCAGAATTTATCATGGAATGGGCGCACTCATCATATTCGGGGCACTCTATTTTGGATATATATACTACAACTCACATTTTGTGACCCCGTGGCAATCCTCAAGCGACAAAGCAGGTTTCGCATCGGTTGTCGACAATTACTCCGAGGATGTAAAAAAAGCTGCAGCGGCCTTCAATTTGCCCTATCCATACTTAATGTCACTTATTCAATTGGAATGCTCCGGAATAAAACCTGCGGGCGAACGATTTGAACCGCATGTTTTTCGACGTCTTCAAGCAGTCCGTGATGGCAAACGTAAGAATTATGAGAACATTACCCCATCACACCTGGCAAATGCTTCTGACGCAGCTCTAAAGAACCTTGCGACCTCTTGGGGGCCTTTTCAACTGATGGGATACAAATGCATTTTACTCGATGTACAAATTAGAGATATCCGAGGAGACAGAGGGGTTTATCACGGCGTAAACTGGATTAACATCACGTATGGGGATCGACTGCGGCGTGGTGAATACAAAAACTGTTTCCACATGCACAATACAGGGAAAACATACCCACGCGTTGGAATGCCAACAACACACGACCCACAATATGTTCCACGAGGTCTTGCTGGGATATCACGTTATCAATTAAAATCAGAGACGAACAATGCCCGCTAACAAATACGCTTTACTTCGTTATAGGATTATTGACCGATGTATCAGTAACACCCGAAATCCATTCCCATCCAAGGAGGATTTACGCGCCGCTTGCGAGGAAGCGTTATATGGCAGTGATGGTATAAATATTAGTGAGTCAACAATTGAGAAAGATATTTGGGCAATGAGGAATGAGTCCGAGTTGGGATACTACGCCCCTATTTCATACCACAGAGACCACCGTGGATACTATTATGAAGATGAAGGATACAGCATCAACGAAATACAGCTCAACGAGGACGATCTCGATGCCATTCGATTTGCAGCAAATACACTCATTCAATTCAGAGCGCTTCCCATTTTTAAGCAATTTGATTTGGCCATAGGCAAAATCGCGGACCGCCTTTCTGTAGCACCAAACCTTGACACCTCGAGTGTTGATCGATATATGCAATTTGAATCAACACCATCTGCCAGCGGGTCTCAAAATCTGGCACCGCTTCTACATGCAGCAAGAAATCATTTTTCAGCACAAATAACCTATCGTAAATTCTCATCTGATGTAGAAACAACCTACACGATTCATCCATATTTACTAAAGGAATACAGAAACAGTTGGTATTTAATCGCGTGGGACCCCGCACGACATATCATTCGAACATTCGGATGTGATCGAATTATAAAAATTAAAACTGACGAGAGCGACACATTCACTCAGTCGTTAGACTTTAACTCTGAAACGTATTTCAAGCACACGATAGGAATTACCGTCATTGATGATTCGCCTCCAGTTGAAGTGGCTTTTGAATGCAACCCCATTCTTGCACGATACTTGTCTTCTAAACCGCTGCACGAATCCCAGAAAATAACAAAATCAGGCGCTTCCATTCAAGTGACATTAAATGTTATTATCACCTATGAATTGATACAGTGGATCCTGGGGTACTCATCCGAAGTCAAGGTTTTGGCACCCTCTATTTTGAAAGAAAAATTATCAGAAAGTCTAAATAAGTCACAAGAATTAAACGGGTTTTTATAGAAAAAAACACAGAGAAAAGTGCTACGTAAATACATTGAGTAGCAGATCATGTCATTTGTAGGGTAGAGTTTAATAAAACAAAATACCCACTCAAATGTCTATCCCCATCCACGCCCCATCGTTGTCATCACCATCAATTTCGAACCTTCCAACAGCAAAACTTTGGATAGACTCTTTCCCAAGACCCTCTGGCTTCAATCCATACGCCTGGAACACTACAAAAAGAATAGCGCTTGAAATATGGAAGTGCTATTTTTCAAATAGAGCATTTGACCGGACAGTCAATTTCATGCACCCGTCTTTTTACAATATGATTAGAACACCAGAAGGACATCCACTTTTAGTTGAGACATCGATAAGGGGAATCCATTAATCTAAAAGCATGACCGGATTTTAACATAATGTTGTAAAACAATATGTTGTGGAAAAGTCAAGAAAAAAACATTTGTATTGTAAGAACTGACGACTATATTGCACGTGTTGCTGTTCATGGGTTTTTTATGATCACTTATCGATGTTTTCGCCCTGTTCGTCAAAGCCTTTCTAATGACCCGATCCTTGTCCGATACCCAATCAACACTTATGCGAGAGCTGCAATCAAGATTGCATTGCGTCTCTGATTCGCATAACAACAGTTTAGGAGTACTTGTATCATATACCGGACCTTTGCATGCGCAATCTGGAGATGCAATACTCTTGCTTGCTGAAAGTGCTGTAACCCAAAGTGGTACTGCGCGCAAAGAGATGAAACGGGTATGTAATGTACTTATTGAGTGTATCCAAAACGTACACCGTCATGGATGGATCGATGAAAATGGGGAGACGTTGCTTTTTTTAACCATAGAACATACACCTGTTGGATTCCAAATTCAGTGCGGCAACATTATTGATTTAGACATGGCTGCAACACTTCGTTCTAAGCTGAACAATGTCAACGGCATGGACCATTTAGAATTACGCAAACGGTACATTGAAGTTCTTTGTGAAGAAGGCGTAAGTGAAAAGGGAGGTGCCGGTTTGGGATTGATGAGTATGGCTAAACGTTGTGCCGGACCTATAGAATATGAACTTAATGAACAAGATAACGACTTGTTTTTATTCACGCTTACTGCAACCGTAAAGGGATAAAGTCAAGTCTTCCTTTCTTTTTTCTTTGCAGCTGGAAACAAGATGTTATTTAAAATCAACCGGTATCCCGGAGAATTCGGATGCAAGTTTAAATCGGTTGGAGGGTCGTTCACCATGTGACGATAATCTTCTGGATCATGTCCCCCATAATACGTCCACTGACCTTGCCCCAATTCACCGTGAATGTATTTCGCAGTTGTGAGATTCCTGTTATCACCCATTATTGTTACATCAGGGCGTATAAAGGATTTACGAAAGGATGTTGTTTGGCCCATGAAACCTGAGATCACCCTGAGATGATTTTGTGTAAGCATGGTAGGGACGATATCCCATTTTGCTGAAAAATCAAAAAGCGTGAAAAAATCGTTGATCGGTTTAAGCTTGGCGTGATCCTTAGTCCCATCGATATTGGAGAACTCATAAACAAGTGGGTCCATTTCTAGAGTGTAATTCTGAAAGGCAAAACCCTCTGAAAAATCAAGCTTAGAAGACGCCTGTGATTCTGCGGGATCACCGTCAAACATTGCTTCACAAATATCGACTTCTTGAGCAGCCAAAGAAATATCATAAGAATCTGTACCTGAACACATTGTAAACAGAAAACCACCGCCTAACACAAAGTTTCTAATCGTCACCCCAACCTCTCTCTTCATTTCGCTTACCTTTTGAAATCCCATTATTTGCGCAGAAGCATTCTGAGAAGCGACTTCATCTTGATACCATGTTGCAGTTCTATATGCTTTATAAAACTTACCAAATTGACCTGTAAAATCTTCGTGATGCAGATGTAACCAATCGTATTTAGGCAATACGCCTGTGAGGACTTCTTCGTCGTACACAATGTCATATGGGATTTCGGCATACGTAAGCACAAGGGTTACAGCGTCGTCCCAGGGCAGTTTGCCCGCTGGACTATACACTGCCACCCTGGGCGCAACTTCTAACTTCACCATTTCCATATTCACTTCTGGATCAGAAATCTCATCAAGAATTTGAGCTGCCTGAACGTCCGCAATAATTTGATACGACACACCTCTAATAATGCATTCGTTCTCAATCGCAGCTACGTTCTTAAACATAAAACTACCTCCTCTGTAATTTAACAACCAGTCGGCCTCGACACCATTTCCCAAAACCCAAAACGTGACGCCGTATGCTTTCAAGTGATTCGCTTGGCTATCGTCCATGGGGACTAAGATCCTTGAAGCAAACAAGGGGATCGCAAGTAACATGAAGATCCCGGACAGAATAGATTTCATCATTATTTTAAAATGGAGAATTGCTTTCTAAATCTTCATTCATTTTCGATCCTACTGTGATCGTCCCGGAGTCTGAAAAAGCCGTATTCGGTGATATAGAATCACCGCCAAATCCATTATCTGCAAAAGCACTGTAGTCGGCAAACTTCGCCAAATGTTTAATAAACTTCATATGAACAGTGCCTAAACTACCGTGACGATGCTTGGATAAAATAAATTCAGCCAAACCGTTTGTATCTAATCCTTGTTCGTGTTCCGTGAATCCATAATACTCTGGCCTATAAATGAAGGACACGATATCCGCATCCTGCTCTATCGCACCAGATTCTCTCAAGTCAGATAACATAGGTCTCTTGTCCCCTCCTCTGGTTTCAACCATACGGCTTAACTGAGATAGCGCTATAACTGGAATATCCAGTTCTTTGGCAATTGACTTAATAGACCTCGAAATTGACGATATTTCTTGCTCTCTATTCCCTCCTCCGCTATTGCTGCCATTCATCAATTGTAAGTAATCAATAATGACGAGGTCTATGCCATGTGTCGATTTGAGACGTCGGCATTTGGCCCTTAATTCAAACACATTAAGACCAGGTGTATCATCAATGAAAAGTGGCGCATTAGAAAGCTTACCTATGCGGTCATGCAGCTGTTGATATTCGTGGTCTTCAAGGGTGCCTTTTCGAAACTTATCAGAACTAATCTCAGTTTCTGCTGAGATTAATCTTTGGACGAGTTGAACTGAAGACATCTCAAGGCTGAATACAGCAACAGGTATACCTTGATCTACAGCAATATTCCTCGCCATTGTAAGCACGAAGGCCGTCTTTCCCATACCAGGTCTCGCAGCCAATACAATCATGTCAGATCTCTGCCAACCACCCGTCAATTTATCTAAGTCTGCAAATCCAGAAGGCACACCACTTACACCACCATCTTGTGCTCTGGCTTTATCAATATTGTCAATTGCTTTTTTGACAACGACATTCATCGTCTCGTAGCTCTTCCTAATATTCCCTTCTGCAACTTTAAACAATCCTGATTCTGCTTCGTCGAGCAAATCGAAGACGTCTGTCTTCTCATCAAATGCCTTTTCAATAATGTTACTTGACACACGAATCAATTCCCTTTGAATATATTTCTGTGATACAATTCTTGCATGAAATTCCACATTCGCTGTACTGGCGACTCTTGTTGTCAAATTAGCAACAGCAAAAGCACCTCCAACCAATTCTAAATCCCCTGATTTCCTAAGTGCTTCTGTGACGGTTAAAAGATCAATCGCCTCAGAATCATTGAACAAATTCTGAATAATATCAAATATTCTTTGGTGAGCTGGTTTATAAAAGCTCTCAGGGCTCAACACATCAATCACTGAATTAACCGCAGACTGCTCAAGCATCATCGCGCCTAAAACAGCCTCTTCAACGTCTACAGCTTGAGGCGTCACTCTCCCATGAGAGACTTCAGAAAAAGAAGTCTTGTTCTGTACTGAGAGTCGGTCAATTGTTTTAGCCATAGTATTTTTAGATGTTGTCTTTTTCATTATTACTGTCTGCAAGTTACGATTCAGATCACCATCCTTATGAACAATTCATTGACTCTGTTTTCAACAAATAAAATGACAGCGCTTTCTAAGAAAAAAGACAAAGTGAGTTCAGAAAAGAGTGACTATAAATGAATCTCTTTGAATACTCATTTACAAAGCGAACGAAAGTAAATACAGTCAGTATAAACATAGGTTTGAATCAATTCCATGAACTGTAATACCAAGTCATAAATTGGCAAGGATATCTTGTTATATCCCGAAGGCAGATTTGACGTCATTGACCATATCAAGCTTTTCCCATGGAAACAATTCTACAACAATATCAACTTTTTCACCACCTTTAAAAGCTTGGAAAGTTTTCGTGATTGTTTGGGGCGTTCTACCCATATGACCATATGAAGAAGTCTCTGAATAGATCGGCATTCTCAAGTTAAATCTCTGCTCAATATCAAACGGTCGCATCGAAAATAAATCTTGAATTTTTTGGGCAATTTGTCCATCTGACAAATCAACTTTAGACGTCCCATAGGTGTCCACATACAATCCGACAGGATCAGCCACTCCAATTGCATAAGCGACTTGGACCAATACCTCATCACACACACCGGCAGCCACTAAATTCTTTGCAATATGCCTTGTCGCATAGGCCGCAGAACGGTCTACTTTAGAAGGGTCTTTTCCACTGAAAGCACCGCCGCCGTGTGCACCTTTACCGCCATATGTATCTACAATAATTTTCCGGCCTGTCAGACCCGAATCACCGTGTGGTCCACCAATCACAAACTTACCAGTAGGATTGACGTGTAATTTATAATCTCCTTTAAAAAGCGCCTGTACCCTTTCACTCATCTGAGCTTTAACTCTGGGAATTAAAATCTCAGAGACATCACTCTTAATCTTGGCAAGGATTAAATCATCATTTGCCTCAAAACCATCGTCATGTTGTGTAGACACAACGATTGCTTCTATTCGTTCAGGAACACCGTCATCAGAATATTGAATGGTTACTTGACTTTTAGAATCTGGCCTCAGATATCTCATCTCCTTCCCCTCCTTTCTAATCTGGGCAAGTTCGAAAAGCAGTTTGTGAGACAAATCTAGAGGTAGAGGCATGTAATTATCTGTCTCTCTGCTTGCATAACCAAACATCATTCCTTGATCACCAGCACCTTGTTCTTCAGGATTGTCTTTTACAACACCCTGGTTGATGTCTTCTGACTGCTCGTGAATCGCACTTAATACACCACAAGATTCTGCATCGAATTTATACTCGCTTTTCGTATAACCAATTTTTCTGATTGTATCGCGAGCAATTTTCTGAACATCGATATATGCATTTGAATTCACTTCTCCTGCCAAAATGACTTGTCCAGAAGTCACCATTGTTTCACAAGCAACTTTACTCGTTGAATCAAATGCCAAAAAATGATCAATTAAAGCGTCTGATATAGCATCTGCAACTTTATCTGGGTGACCCTCAGACACAGATTCGGAAGTGAAAAAATGACTCATAGTGATAATAAAAAAAGAGAAACAAAAATAACGAACAAATAAGCATGTACTAAAGCAATGCTGAATCTTGTAAAAATAGATGATTAAAGGATCAACTCACTTACTTTTTCCTAAAAAACAATCTGAGTGAAACGCCAGACAATTCAAATTCATCTCGAATTTTATTTTCAAGAAATCTTTTATAGGGATCCTTAACATACTGTGGCAGATTGCAGTAAAAAGCAAATGTGGGAGTCTGTGAAGGCAGTTGAGTTACATATTTAATTCTAACGTATTTGCCTTTGTAAGTCGGTGGTGGTTGCCTGTCCATAATGGGAAGCAAGAAATCATTGAGCCTACTTGTCGAAATCTTTTTACTTCGGTTTTGATAGACCGTCAAAGCAGATTCAAGTGCTTTGAAAATTCTTTGTTTTTTTAAATTTGATGTAAAGACAATAGGAACATCGGTAAATGGAGCGATTCGTTCTCTAATTTTCTCCTCAAATTCTAACATCGTCGTGTGATCCTTGGTGATTAAGTCCCATTTGTTCACGACAATGACAACCCCTCTATAACTCTCTACAATTTGCCAAAATATATGCAAGTCCTGCCGCTCCATGCCATCTTGGGCATCAAGTAAAAGAAGGCATACGTCACTTTGATCAATAGCTTTTACAGTTCTTACAGTAGAATAGAACTCAAGATTATCTTCAACATACTTCCTCTTTCTAAGGCCAGCAGTATCGATAATTTCGAAATCAAAACCGAACATGTTATAACTGGTATGAACACTGTCTCGTGTCGTTCCTGCTATATCTGTTACAATGTTCCGTTCTTTTCCAAGCAAGGTATTGACAAGGGTTGATTTGCCAACATTTGGACGACCGACTACAGCGAGACGGGGTAATTTATTTTCTACTTCATCTGGTTCAACAGGCAATTGATTGACGAGCTCATCCAACAATTCTCCTGTACCAAAACCATTGTTAGCGGAAATGGAGTAAATCGTATCAGCCAAACCAAGCGAATAAAATTCCGAACTGCCTATATCATGGGCAGAAGTATCGACTTTGTTGCACGCAACCATCACTTTTTTCCCAGATCTACGTAACATGTTGGCAATCTCTAGGTCTAGATCTGTAACGCCCACACCGACATCGACCATAAAAAGGATCAAATCAGCTTCGTCTATTGAAATCTCAACTTGAGCACGTATCGCTGCCTCAAAAGTGTCGTCACTTTTGGTAATCCAACCTCCAGTATCAATCACGGTGAATTTACGGTCAGTCCAAACAGACTTCCCGTACTTTCTATCCCTAGTTGTACCGCTAGTTGGATCCGTAATCGCCTCACGAGATTCCGTTAAGCGATTAAAGAGTGTGGATTTACCGACATTAGGTCGGCCTACAATAGTAACTAAATAATGCATGTTGCAAATTTTTAGAACAAAAAAGGGGGCCCCGAAGGGCCCCCAAGGTTGGCGTCGACATACTCTCCCGCCGTAGCAGTACCATCTGCGCTGGTGAGCTTAACTTCTC
>CAJXHE010000008.1 GCA_913051865.1 uncultured Flavobacteriales bacterium | reverse complement strand
TTTATTGGAACATTTAAAGAATTAGGAGCCAATGTATTTGCAAATGCATGTGGACCATGCATCGGGCAATGGGATCGTGCAGGCGCTGACAAGAAAGAAAAAAACTCGATCGTTCATTCCTTTAATAGAAATTTCTCGAAACGTGCGGATGGAAACCCAAATACGCATGCATTTGTAGGCTCTCCAGAGCTCGTCACAGCGATTGCAATTGCGGGAGATTTGACCTTCAATCCACTGACCGATCCACTTTATACAAAGGGAGGAAAGGAGGTGAGGCTTCAAGAACCAGTTGGAGAAGAATTGCCAACAAAAGGATTTGATGTCGAAGATGCCGGATATTTAGAGCCAGCAGAAGATGGGTCGGATATCGTAGTCAATGTAGATATGGAATCAGATAGACTGCAGTTGTTGACGCCCTTTTCTGCCTGGGATGGTGGGAACTTATTGGGTGCCAAACTACTGATCAAAGCTGAAGGGAAGTGTACAACAGATCATATTTCTATGGCAGGTCCTTGGCTTCGTTTTAGAGGGCATTTGGACAACATCTCTAACAATACCCTAACAGGCGCAATAAATTTCTTCGGTGGGGCAACAAACAAAGTTAAAAACCAACTTGACGGTACTTATGGTGAAGTCCCTGCTGTAGCGAGAGCCTATAAAGCTGCTGGCATTGCATCTGTAGTCATCGGTGATTCGAATTATGGCGAAGGGAGCTCTCGTGAGCACGCAGCGATGCAGCCTCGTCATCTTGGCGTTCACGCGGTGATTGTGAATTCATTTGCACGTATACACGAAACAAACCTTAAGAAACAGGGAATGTTGGGATTGACGTTTATAGACGAAAACGATTACAATCTGATTCAAGAAGATGATACGTTCAACTTCGTCGATTTAGATGCGTTCGCGCCAGGTAAACCATTGACAATAGAGGTGGTTCACGCAGATGGTTCTGTGGATGTTGTGATGACGAAGCACACCTATAATGAACAACAGATAAGTTGGTACCGTGCAGGTTCTGCGCTTAACATGATCAAAGAAGAAAACGCGAAATAATTCTACTGAGGAATTATTGTGACTTCAGCGTCAATGGTTCCGCCATTTCCGCTTGATCCTGCTTGGACGTTTGTAAATGTGAGAACGTGTGAATTGTCCGTTATTAAAACGTTGATAATGCCACTTAAGATGTCCCAGTTTACATCTAACCCTGGAACTTCAATTTCATTCGCAACCAATACGTCAACAGCGTTTACGGTCGTTGATGCACCATCGGTTGAGACATCCACCGTCAAGGCAAGGTCGTGGTTTGGATTGTGATTGGCCACTTGGTTTTCTGTTCTTAAATCGGCGACGATGTGATATCTGTAAAGGTTGGGCGCGTCGTCACTTGGGACAAACCCTTCTGCCAAACGTAATGTCAATGCTCTGTCTCCGAGTGAGAGGTCACCACATTCGCAGTTGAACTCAGTATTTACAAATGGTTCATGTTTTGTACATCCGGTGAACAAAATTGTGGATGCAAAAAAGGCGATGAGGGTATATGTGGTTGCTTTCATTGTTGCGAAGATAGGGTTTACAAACGAACGAATTTATTTTTAGTTTCTCTGAATGGGATACAGTAAATAGGGTTGTCTGTCCTTTCTGAATTGTTTCAAATCTTTGTCCCAAATCGCTTTTAATGCCCCAAGATCTTCTCCATTTTCTATGCACAAACGAAGTTGATCTGTTCCAGCCAATTTGTCGAAGAAGCCCTTTGAAGTGAAGAAGCCAGAGATTTTATTTTCATCATTGCGAAATGAATATGCATACGTTTCTAGGATGCTAAGGTCCCAACTGGGGCCATCCAGCCACCATGTCTCACCTGTTGATTGAAAGTTTTCTCCGACACAAACAACGTTTTCGTGTTTTGGGTTCGGAGATGCGCCAGGCATAGAAACAGGCGTAAAACGCAAAGGGTCTTTTCCGGCAGGGGTGTTTGGAATCATTCCGATGGGGATACCTGCAATCTCAAAAGGGGTGGGTGTTCCTCGCCCAATACTGACATTTGTGGGTTCAAGAAAACAAAGTGAGGGATAGAGCTCAACAGAGATATGAGTGGGTAGATTAGGAGATGGCGCAATGGACAACATGACCCGATCGGAGTGTGCATACCCCCCGCACTTGATCACGGTGAGTCTCGGTGTTGCGTCACCTTCTAGCCAGCCTTCACCGATAGCCATTTTTGAGAGCTCTCCGAAAGTCATGCCGTGAATCACCGGAACAGGAGCCCACCCCACAAATGACTTGAAGGCTGGGTCGAGCATGGGCCCCTCAACATGATGTCCGTGTGGGTTGGGTCTGTCGAGCACCAAAACCTCAACATCGCTTTCTGCTGCGGCTTCCATGACCAGAAGCAACGTGCTCAAGTACGTATAAAAACGCGCACCCACATCTTGTATGTCGAAGATGATTAAGTCAATATCTGACAGTGATTCTTGGGATGGTTTGCGAGATTTCCCATGCAAAGAGAGAATGGGGAGTTTCGTTTTCGGATCAATGTCGTCGTAAATGTGGTCGCCATTTGCATGGTCTCCACGGAATCCATGTTCTGGTGCAAAAACCTTCACGATATCGACCGCTCTCACGAGCAAAGTATCGACCAAATGAATGTTTGGGGTCGGGGTGTCGGCAAACAGTACTGATGTATGATTTCCTACGATTGCAACACGCTTGTCAGCTGCGATTTCAACAATTTGATCAATCTGCTCATGGCCCAATGAAATTCTGTGTGGGGCAGAAGTGCGTTTGGTTTGGCCTGAACAATTCAAAAAAACAGAGAGAGACAGAATGAGGGCGAGGAAAACATTCAGTTTGGATAAATAATTCATTGAATACATCACTTAATTCTTAATGCTGTTGATGGAAGTATTCTTGTGCTGTACCAGGCCGGTAAGATCATAGAGACGACGCAGGCAGAAAAGGCAACTCCTTCGATGACCAATAATCTCGAAAAGTCAAACAGTATGGGAACTTCCGAAACGTAATAGGCATGTGGATCAAGGCTGATTAATCCAGTTTGCTTTTGGATGATACAGACCGTTAATCCGATGATGTTTCCAATGAGAAACCCACCCCCGATGATTCTCGTGGCATACTGTACAAACAATCTGATGACACTCTCGTCTTTCATCCCCAAGGCCTTTAGGAGTCCTACTTGAGATCTTCTTTCTAGAATAACGATCAGAAGCGCACTGACCATATTGATAATGCTGATGAGCACCATCAAGCTTATAATCACCACGACATTTAAATCAAGCATCCCAAGCCAGCTGAAAATCTCTCTGCTTTGGTCGGTTATTTTAATTGTGGTGAACGTGTGCGGGATGGTGTAAAGGATTTCTTCATCGGTGGTTGCCAAATCTGCAAAGTTGTCGATGTAAACTTCATATCCGTCAGCAAACAGGGTTGACGATCCATCTCCAGCTTGCGCATTCCATGTATCCTTGGAATAATATAAATGGGCTGTGTCTTGAACGTCATCCTCACCAACAATCCAAGCGTATGCGATAGTTGTATCAGGGTTTTCGAGCTCGATCTCAGGCTCCCATCTTCCTAATGGCGCTTCACCTTCAAGGGTTTTCCCAAACGATGCGCCACGAATATCCGTCCTGTCTGAAGTTTCAGTGAGATAGATCACAGCTTGGACGCCGCGGTTTGATACTTCCTGTAGAAGGGTGTTTTGAACAAATATGAACCGCTCATCGTACTCCAGAAGTCCAGTTTCATAAATGCCACATACCCGAACGACCCTGGGTTTGACTTCTTCATTTTTGATGACCAAATAAAGGCTGATGCGGTCATTTGTGTCGAGCTCCAAGGTCTTTGCAAGGGGAGAAGAAATGAGGACGTCGGATTTTTCAGTAGGCAGTTTGCCATAGATAAGCGCCTCCGAAATCATGTAAGAATTGCTGTTAAACCCGGCACGATCATCTAGCTCAATCCCTTTTACGGATACGCCTTTTAACGATTTATTTGTTTCTAGTAAACCCGCGTTTAAATACAAAGGGGCGACAGACTTCACCCCGTTCAGCTCATTTATTTCACTGAGTAACTCAGTATTTATTGTGATTCCGTCGTTATCAGGATCAATCGGGACGACTTGTATGTGAGAACCGAATCCGATGACGAGATCTCGAATCTCACTCTGAAATCCTTGAACGATTGCTGTAGATATGATAATCAGTCCCAGCCCCAATGCAATTCCTGCAGTTGCGATTTGTACCACGGGTTTGGCCCACGAGGATGCAGAGCTATTTGCATTGCTCATTCTATTTGCAATTCGCCTTGTGATTTTACCTTTTGTACTCATCGGGAATAAAGGTAGTATTAGAGATGCGCATAAATCCCACCTTGAGTAGTTACTTTTGCAGAATGAATAAAGGAAAAAACGTACACGAAAACATTTTGGGTGCAATTGGGAATACGCCCCTTATTAAACTTCATAAAATCGTGGAGGATTTCCCTTGCGAGGTGTATGCAAAGGTTGAATATTTCAATCCTGGTCACAGTGTAAAAGACAGGATGGCACTTCAAATGATTGAAGACGCTGAGGCTTCGGGTGACTTAAAGCCCGGAGGAACCATCATCGAGTGTACTTCAGGAAACACGGGGATGGGACTCGCCATTGCTGCAATCGTGAAAGGCTACAAGATTATTTGTACAACCAACTGCAAGCAGAGCAAGGAGAAGGTGGATATATTAAGGGCGATGGGCGCTGCGGTTCATGTTTGTCCTACTGCTGTCGCGCCTGATCACCCAGATAGTTACTACAGTGTCGCCAGGAAATTGAATTCAGAAATCGAGAACAGTTTCTGGTGCAATCAATACGACAACCTTAGCAACGGTAAAGCGCATTATCTTTCTACTGGTCCTGAAATATGGTCTCAAACCGAGGGACGAATCACTCATTTTATTGTGGGCGTTGGAACAGGAGGGACCATCTCAGGGGTGGCGAAATATCTTAAAGAACAGAATCCAGACATTCAGATTTGGGGTGTCGATTCTTATGGTTCGGTCTTCAAAAAGTATCTCGAAACAGGTGAGTTTGATGAAAACGAAATCTACAGTTACCTGACTGAAGGCATCGGTGAAGATATTCTGCCTGCAAATGTAAAGTTTGACCTCATTGATAAGTTTGAGAAGGTGACCGATAAAGATGCTGCCCTCGCTGCGCGAGAACTCGCCCTTAAAGAAGGCTTGTTTCTTGGATACTCTTGCGGTTCGGCCATTCAAGGTCTTCGCCAACTCAAGTCTGAGCTTAAGTCTGGCGACGTCCCAGTCGTCCTCTTTCACGATCACGGATCTCGTTACGTTGCGAAAATTTACAACGACGACTGGATGCGCGAGCAGGGGTTTATTGACTGATTACTTTCCATGCTCCACAAACGTCTTGCGGATGATTGCAAGGCATTCTTCGAGTTGAGTTTCAGTAATAACTAATGGTGGCGCAAAGCGTATGATGTTCCCGTGTGTGGGTTTCGCTAGCAGTCCGTTATCTTTCATTGAGACGCATAGATCCCAAGCTGTTGTTGATTCAGGTGAGTCATTGATGATCACAGCATTGAGTAAACCACGGCCTCGAACGAGTTTGATGAGGTTACTCTCCTTGGCGATTTCTTCTATACCCGTGCGGAACTTTTGTCCAAGTGTGCGTGCATTCAATGCAAGGTCTTCATCGCGAACGACAGATAAGGCTGCAATGGCAACTTCCGCCGCAACGGGATTGCCGCCAAACGTTGATCCGTGCTGTCCGGGTTGAATCACCGACATGACAGCATCATCTGCAAGAACAGCAGACACAGGGTAAGCACCTCCACTCAAGGCCTTTCCAAGAATAAGAAGATCCGCTTTTACAAATGAGGGTTGACGCTCACAAGATCCAGAGCACGAACAATTTCCACACGTTGCGAGGAGGGAACCGGTACGGGCGATTCCTGTTTGGACTTCATCTGCCATCAAGAGAACGTTTGCCTCCTTACAAATGGCGTGAGCTTCACGGATGTAATCATCGTGCGGGACATTTACACCTGCCTCTCCTTGAATAGGTTCGACAAGAAATCCAGCGACATTAGGGTCTGCCACAGCCTCTCTCAAAGCCTCTAAGTCGTTATATGGGATCACTTCAAACCCTGGCGTATAGGGGCCAAATCCCCCTGTAGCATCGTTATCCGTAGAGAAGGAAACGATGGTGGTCGTGCGGCCATGAAAATTCTCAGTACATGTGATGATCTTCGCAGCATTTGCAGGGACTTTCTTGACGTCATACGCCCACTTGCGCGCAATTTTTATTGCAGTTTCAACGGCCTCCGCTCCTGTGTTCATGGGAAGAACTTTATCATAGCCGAAGAACTCGGTGATGAACTGTTCGTACTTGCCCAAATTTGAGGCGTAAAATGCACGTGACGTGAGGGTGAGTTTTCCTGTTTGTTTTTGCATTGCACTGACGATACTCGGGTGGCAATGACCTTGGTTTACAGCACTATAAGCACTCAGGAAATCGAAATACATTTTGCCTTCGATGTCCCAAACATGTACGCCTTCCCCTCGATCTAGCACCACTGGGAGAGGATGGTAGTTATGCGCTCCATGTCTATTCTCGAGATCCATAGCCTCCTCAGAGGTGGCCGGGCCAGAGATAGTGTTTTCATTCATGTTCATGTTTCAAAGGTATTGCTTCGGGTGGTTCCATTCTTAATAGTTGAAGATTATTTAAGGAAACTGAGTGCCTTGATTAGATAAAATTCACATCTAAAACGAACGTGCCAAGAGATGTCTTTTGAATAAAAAAAGTAGAATCCATGACGTCATGGATTCTACTTTGAGATTAAAATATTTAATAAACGATTATCCGTTCATCTGTGCCTTCAGGTCATTGTCAATCGCTTCTAAAAATGCTTCAGTTGTGAGCCAATGTTCAGAGGTCATGTCTTTTCCGTGAATTAATAGTGCGAGATCTTTCGTCATTCTTCCACTTTCTACAACATTCACACACACCTGCTCGAGCGTATCTGCGAATTTTCTTAACGCGTCGTTAGAATCTAACTTGCCTCTGAAATTCAGTCCCCTGGTCCAAGCAAATATTGATGCGATAGGGTTTGTAGACGTTTTATTTCCTTTCTGATGCTCTCTGTAGTGTCGGGTCACGGTACCATGAGCTGCCTCAGCTTCCATCGTTTTTCCATCAGGAGTGACCAAAACTGACGTCATTAGTCCCAACGATCCAAATCCTTGAGCAACGGTGTCAGATTGCACATCTCCATCGTAATTCTTACATGCCCAAACGAATCCGCCATCCCATTTCATGGCTGCTGCAACCATGTCATCAATAAGACGGTGCTCGTATGTAATTCCTGCAGTGGCAAATTTCTCAGCGTAATGTTCCTCGAATACTTCTTGGAAAATATCCTTAAAGCGCCCATCATATGCTTTGAGAATGGTGTTTTTTGTTGAGAGATAAAGGGGCCAGCTCTTCGTTAGTGCTTGGTTCATGCATGAATGCGCAAATCCGTAAATACTTTCATCAGTATTGTACATACTCATCGCAACGCCACCATCTCCTTCGAAATTGTAAACAGTCCACTCTGTTGTTTCACCGCCTCCTTCAGGGGTGAAAGACATTGTTAATGTCCCTTTGCCCTTGATGACAGTGTCGGTGGCTTTGTACTGGTCTCCAAATGCATGACGTCCGATACATATCGGCTTTGTCCATCCTGGTACCAAACGCGGAACGTTCTTCATAATAATAGGCTCACGAAAAACGGTTCCACCGATAATGTTTCTGATGGTTCCATTGGGTGAGCGCCACATCTTTTTCAGACCAAACTCTTCAACCCTCCCTTCGTCTGGAGTAATCGTTGCGCATTTAACACCTACGTGGTGTTTGTTAATGGCTTCTGCTGCGTCGATTGTGATTTGGTCATTCGTCTCATCACGCTTCTCAACACCTAGATCGAAGTACAGAAGCTCGATGTCTAAATATGGAAGAATAAGTTTATCCTTGATGAATTGCCAAATGATACGCGTCATTTCATCTCCATCAATCTCAACAACTGGGTTATCTACTTTGATCTTATTCATCGTTTAAGCTTCTTCTCTTTCACTAAAGTAAAACCTTCCTTCAATCAATGCATTGTCGTCAGAATCAGACCCGTGAACAGCGTTTGCAGAAATACTTTCAGCAAAATCTGCGCGAATTGTTCCTGGTGCAGCTTCAGCTGGGTTTGTTGCTCCGATAAGCTCCCTGAATGAAGCCACAGCGTCATCTTTTTCGAGAATCATCGCAACAATAGGACCTGAAGTCATGTATTCCACCAATTCTCCGTAGAAAGGACGTTCAGCGTGTACTGAATAGAATGCTTCAGCTTGTGTTTTAGAAAGTTGTGTCCACTTCATTGCTTTAATCGCAAATCCCGCTTCAATCATTCGATCGATTATCTTTCCTGTGTTGCCTGCTGCCGTAGCATCGGGCTTGAGCATTGTAAATGTTCGGTTTGTAGCCATAGTAAAATTGTTTATTGGGGTGCAAAAATAGGGCTTTACATTCATTTTCCCTAGTCCTAAATAAAAGGCAGGGTTTTACGTGTTAATCAGTTCGAGAATTATCGCTATTCTGAGTGATCCGCGAAAAATCTATCGTCGAAATTCAACAAATAAAGTTCTTTTTCAGCCCTTGTAAATGCTGTGTATAGCCATCTTAGCCAATCTCTGTCGATCATTTCTTCGCTGATGTATCCTTGGTCAATAATGACTGCTGGCCACTGCCCCCCTTGCGCCTTGTGGCAGGTTAAACTGTAGGCAAACTTGACCTGAAGTGCTTGGTAACAAGGGTCAGAATTGATTGCTTTGCGGATGGCAGACTTCGTTCTTAAGTCTGAATAGTCTTCTCCTATTGCGTGATAAAGCGCTTTTGTATCAGCTTGTGACATTGAGGCTTTTATGTCATTCAAGATGCTCAATAAAATGGTGACCGTAAATGACGGGTAGTCTGGGAAGTCAGAAACGGTCACATCCACTTCAGCGAATTCGTGTCCATATCTTGTAAATCTTGATGATATCCGCACCACTTCTAGCATGTCGCCGTTTGCGATAAGGTCCACCGGCAATTCTTTGTGGTCTTTAAGCCAAAAATAATTGTTCTTTACTACCATCAGACGATCTCCCGCATTGATATCCTCTTCTTGCCACAAAACCCGCTGTCTAATTTGTTGGTTAAAGAGTACCGCCCTTTTATTCGACCTTGTAATGACAATCACCCCATCTTCACCAAATCGGCCATGGAGTGTTTCTAGACTGTCCTGAAGTTCTAACCCAGGCAGTCTCTTTACATCTGGGCCCAAGCTTAAGTCCAATTGCGGGTAATTTATTTTCGTTTTATCAATTGCATTTGAGATATCCAGACGCAAACCATGTGCATTTGCCAAGATGCTGCTGTCAAGTTCTTGTCGTACAACCTCTGTAAGTTCAACAGTTGCGATGGTGAGGGAGTGATTTTCTGTTAATCTCTTTTCCTGCAGGGCGGGGCTCGTTGAACAACCCACAGGCGGGAGTTGGGCATCGTCACCTACCAAAATGAGCCGGCATTCTATTCCGGAAAACACGTACTCAAGAAGGTTGTCTAGTAAATTGTTTAAATGCCCTCCAGATTCGCCAATCATGGATGCCTCATCCACAATAAAGGTTGTTCTCTTATAGAGATTAGGCGCCAGTTTGTACCCGTCCGATCCGTCGCTGTTTTTTTTGCCTACATAGATCCTTCGGTGAATCGTAGAGGCATTGATTCCGCTATATGAAGCCATCACCTTTGCGGCTCTTCCTGTAGGAGCAAGGAGGACAGTCGGCACTTTTTGCGCCTTAAGTGTGCGAACGATTGCACCGATAGAAGTGGTTTTTCCTGTTCCAGCGTAGCCCTTAATAATCAAAGTACAACGTGGTTTTTTTGAGATCAAGAATCTCGAGAACGCATGAATAAGTCTTTCCTGACCTAAGGTTGGGGTGTGGGGGAAATGAGACTTAAGCTGGACAGCAAGTTCATTTGAAGAAGCGCTTATCATGAACGCCGAAGTTAGAGCGTGTTGTTGTGAAAAAGCAATAATAACTAAGGGATTGAAAGTTGTATGTTGTAGTTTCGTCTTTCGAAACAGATTTTTGATGGAAAAGAATAGTAAAGACGTTGGTAAGTATGTGATCTCAGCATTTTTAATCATCGCAGGAATTGTTCCAGTGATTAAGTATTTGCTTGGTGATTCGCTCGAAAGTCAGCCTTTGGCAATGTTGTTTGCAGGCCTCGCACTTATTTCTGTAGGTGTATTTGCGCTTCCAGAAATTCTGGATAAAATTGACAGCAATCTTTATAAAAAAATTCTGGTTTTTGGAATTGTTGGTTCTTTTGCGCTTGGGTACGCGGTGATCTCATCTGTCGATGATGAAATTGAATTTCAAAAAACAAAGAAAAGTGTTCAAGCAAAAACAGTCCAACGATTAAAGGATATCAGAGAGACTCAGCTTGCACATAAGTCTGTGTTTGGCACATTTGCGCCCGATTTTGACAGTCTTTCTCTGTTCATTAATTCTGAGGTAATGCCTGTTACCTATAACATGGGGTCTTTTCATGACACTTTGCCAGAGTCAAAAAGTTCTGAAAAAGGGTACATCATCAAACGCGCCGACCTTGACAGTTTGGCTTTGGTGCTAGAATTAGAGAGAGATGTGTTTCTGAGCCTCATCGAGGAAGATAACAGTCCATATAAAATTCGTGACACAACGTTCACGAGTTTTTATGCAGAGAACCTGACTCAAGATTACAGAGAAAAAGCGAAGCTTCCATTGTTTAAATTGTCTGAGATGCCCTTCAATCCGAATACAGGTGAGCGTTTCAGAATGAAAGTAGGTGTTGTCGAAATAGGTGGCTTGTGGCAGCCCACAATTTTAGTTCAAGATCCAACGCCTTTTGGACGCGACAAAGTAAAGAAAGATACGCTTCGTTTTGGGTCCACTACCGAAGCTCACACTGATGGAAACTGGCGCAACTGATACAGATACCCGAAAGGATCCTGAAGGGTTGTTTTTGCGTTGGGATGGACGTGAAGTACAATGGGCATGGATGTTTCGCGACTCGGTTTCACAGGAATCACAATTTTCATTCGGCCATCGAGCGGTAAGTAAAATTTCAATGTTGCCTGAAGTTTTACGTGCACTTAAAGGGAGATTTAGCACTGTGAATGAAGTGGTCTATACACAACGGTTTGCGCGGACAACGATTGTTCCCGCCATTGTTTTAAAAGACGACTCTGAAGCTGCAGAAAAATGGTTTAAATTACATCATGCGCCCACAAAGGATGTTGGCCTAAGGATACGCCATCTTGAGTCAATAGAAGGTGAGCCTGTTTTTGTGGAGGGACTAGACGAAGATTGGGAGGAGTCAGTCAAGATGAGTTTCCCCCAGGCTCAAGGTGTTATTCAGTCGGCTGTTTTAATGGAAACAGCAATCAGTATATCCAGACAAACAGATGTGTGGGTTGTGGTTGTTGATGCAGGAAAGCGAGGTGCAGATTTCGCAGCATCTTTTTGCGGAAATGCGGTTTGGAGTGGCCATTCCTTGAAGGGGGACCCGGAAAGCATCCTGTATTCTGTCGTCAATGCAATGCACAGAAATGGTGTAGAACAGGGTGGCGTAGCCATCAGATTTATCGGAATAGTCGGTGAGGATTTAAATGCGGTTTTCAAAAGGTTCTTTTCTGACACTGAATGTTTGGGGAAGTCCAAATGGGATGGCCTGAAATTGCTTTCAAAGTGAGGATTACTGGTGGGGTATGGAGAGGAAGAAGATTGAATCCGATGAAGGGGTTTCAAGGAAGACCTACAACAGATTTTGGCAGAGAGGGGTTGTTTAATTTATTGAGAACCAGGGTTGATCTCGAGGGTGCCCAGGTGCTTGATTTGTTTTCAGGGACTGGTATGGTAGGGATGGAATGTGCGAGCAGAGGGGCAGCGTTTGTGACTTCAGTGGAGAAACAAAATAAAGCGTGTCGATATATCAAAGAACAGTATAAGAATCTTGATTACGACAATATTCTGGTTGTATGCAACGACAGTTTCGGTTTTATGAGAAGAGCATATACGCCCTACGATTTCGTGTTTGCCGATCCACCCTACAACATGGATAAGTTTGAATCTATTCCTGGCCTAGTAAAAGATTCAGGACTTGTCGCTCAAGGTGGGCTTTTTGTATTAGAGCATGGAGAGAGAATTGCATTTGGCGGGGAAGATGGTTTTGTTGAGTGCAGAAAATTTGGTCATGTACACTTTAGTTTCTTTACCTTCGAATCATGAGACGTGCAGTTTTCCCCGGTTCTTTCGATCCCATCACACTGGGTCATGAGAATATTATTCGTCGAGCTATCCCTATGTTCGATGAGATTGTCATCGCTATAGGCGTCAATGGTTCTAAGAAAACGATGTTTACACTCGCGCAACGTATTCAGATGTTGGAGCGCGTTTTTTCAAATGCGCCTTCTGTTAAAGTTGAAACGTTTTCCGGTCTTACTGTTCGTTTTTGTGAAAAGGTTAAAGCTGATTGGATGCTCAGAGGTGTGAGGAATGGCGGTGATTTTGAATATGAGCGAACGATTGCCCAAATGACGAAAAAGCTTAATCCTTCTTTAGAAACAATTATCCTATTTACTGATCCAGAATTTGCACCGATAAGTTCGACTGTTGTGCGTGATATTTTAGCGAACGGTGGGGATGTAAGTAATTTTGTCCCTAAAGCTGTTTTGGACTTTGTATAAACGATTGCGTGACCTGAAGAGCGGATGCTTTGTGTTTCTCTTGTGCTTCCATGCAGGTGGTTTGGTGTTTTCTCAAGATCTCATTCAAGGAGTCATGTCAGGGTGGGCGGAAACACAATCAGGTCCTCCCTCATTTCTATTTATGTATGAAGCGTTAGATGGCGTGGTGGGGCATCGTACGTTAATAGATATATTGCCTGTTAATTCAGAAGGAAGTTTCTCATTTAATCGACCACATACAACGGCGCGTGTCTACGAATTTGAAGCCCCACCTTGGAGCTGGAAAATCCTGGCCAGACCTTATGAAATTGAATCAGATACACTGACATTACACAAATCTTCAGTAGGTCCAACAAGATTAAGAAGAGTCATGTCCAAATCGAATTGGGGTTCGGAACATCCTTCTTGGAAATACGATCGTCTCAGATTGTTTGCTGCCGAACTCGATGCACTCGCTCTGTATGACCGCATGGCTTTGTCTGGTGCGGTAGGAGGTGGAACAAGATTGGTCGATTTGAATTATACAGATTCGTTGGATGTGGTTTTTGAAGAAGCATGTACAAAGCTGCTCTCAGATTCCACTTTTAATCACCCTTCTCCCTATAGAGATTTGGTACTTGCGCTAAGATTGCAATGGAAAAAAGATTCTGGCATATCCAGTAATTTGTTGAGGCAATTTTGGCAAGAAGAATCCAGAGCGGATACCGCAAGAACGATTATGGAAAAAGTTCAATCTGAGGGCTGGTGTTCGTCCTGGATAGAAGTGAATAAAAGCTGGTACCAAGAGGTAGCCCCACCTTCAGACCTCATTTCTTGGGTCAACAATAACAACTCAGACTCACTTGCGCTGGCACTTGGATGCACTTTGGATGAGGTCGCACTTGCGATGTGGTGGTGGGAGTTGTCTGAGCCAAACCCAATCGCCTCATTGTGGTGGTTAAATAATCCCAAATCACCGCTTACGTCTTTACGGATGATGAATGGGTCAGAGTTGTGGAACGCTTTGGATTTGGTCAAGCAAGTGTGGACAACGCCCTCTTTAGATTTGATTTCCCTGGATGAGCTGGAGGGTAAATGGGCGGTCATTCTCGTCGCTAAATCGGGGAGTTCAGCCTGCATGCGTGAATGGTCGGCTTTTAGAGCCGTTGAAAGGTCATTGCAAAGTGTACGTAACGATATACAATTTGTTGTGTTAAGTATCGATGGAACGCGTTTGGCGTGGGAAGAATTGTTGGACTCTCGTCAATCTTCATCTGACATGTTACGGTGGATAGGCGCGGATACGAGATGGTTGGACGGTCTTTCGATCGAGTCCATACCCCAAACAATCATTTTATCCCCTTCGCTTGAAGTGCACTCGGTGTCCAACCGCCTGCCCAGTCAAGGTTTAGGTCAGGTACTTTTTAAGCTTAAATAGAACGGTTCTTAAAAGCATTCATGACGATTCGAATGCTACCGTATGTTGATTCCCAAATCTTGGTTGGGACAGGTATTTCGAACCATTTGACTTCTGTGATGCCCTCTATGGACTGAGGTGTTCCTATTGTATCTCCTCCTTTGTGTTGCATGGAAAACCAAAATGTTGTTTTTAAATGAACAACGCCATCAATGTCATATGTGTGATATGTGGTTGCAAGGTCTCCTGTAACCTTAAGGTTTTCTATGCCTGTCTCTTCGCTGACTTCGCGCACGGCTGCTTCTTCTAGGCTTTCTCCTGGTTCTACCTTACCCTTGGGTAAGTCCCAGTGATTGTTTCGGTTAATCCAAAGGGCCTTGTTTTTCGAATTTAAAACCAATCCTCCAGCAGAAAGAACTTCAAAATAGTTGAGGCAAAATCGAATCCAAAGTTCTTCGACATCGTCACTCACGAGCACAACCTCTTCCACCTCAATGTGCGCTTTAAGAAACTTGGGTAGGTCTTTAAGCGTTTTTTTATCGGGATTAAAAACAGATAACCTCGACCCATTTGAATGCGAGTTTTCTGCCTTTGAATTGACAAAACTTACCCTTCGGTTCAGCATAAATACAACGTACATTTGTGACATGTCTAATAGCAATGAGAATCAACGAAAGGTAGCGGAATTTTTACTACGTATCAAAGCGATTCAATTATCTCCTGAACAGCCATTTACGTGGGCGAGTGGAAGAAAGTCACCAATTTACTGTGACAACAGGCGCATATTAAGCCATCCGACCATTAGAACTTACATCCGACAGATTGCAACTGCTGCGATTGTAGAACGCAATGGAACACCAGAAGCAATTGCTGGAGTCGCCACTGGAGGTATTGCCTTAGGTGCACTCATTGCCCAAGAATTAGGTATCCCGTTTATTTATGTGAGGGCTTCTGCAAAGAGTCATGGCAAGGAACAAAGAATCGAGGGTGACTTTTCCGGATTTAGTAGTGTTTTTGTGATTGAGGACTTAATATCGACGGGCAAAAGTTCATTGTCAGCTGTGGATGCGCTTAGAGATGCTGGGCTTGAAGTCAAGGGTTTGCTTGCGTTCTTTACGTATGGATTCCCTGATGCGGTAGCGCGGTTTGCTGAAAAAGAATGTCCTTTTTTCACTTTGACGGATTACACGACAATGCTCGACGTTGCGTGTAGATCAGAGTACATCACTGACGTGCAGAAAAAGGAATTGGACGGCTGGTCAGCTGACCCTGTATCTTGGAGCAACAAACACCACGCCGTATGATTTCTTTCGAAGGTCCAAAAGTCATTCTGGGACTCTCTGTTTCAGCATTATCGGCTGAATTGAAAAATCTCGCCATCATAGGAGAGATGCTTCCTGAAGGCGAAGTGAAAGATTTCACATCGGAAGACGACACATGTTCTTTTAAAGTAAAAGGAGGTGTGTCTATTCATCTTGAAAAAGATTTAGAAAAGCTTCCTGATGGAATGATTTTACGCCTGCATACAGTTGCTCCGTCCCCTGTGAAGTTTTCTTTGGAAGTGATCGCAGCAGAACATGCACAGGGTTCTTCTTGTTATGTTCACAGTGATGCAGATCTAAATCCATTTACCAGAATGATGGTTGAGCCAGCATTAAATAGCTTGTTTAAAAAAATGGCTGAAGGCATGGTGAACAGATTTCCAACATCACCATGACCAAATAACTTCTGAGGAATGTAAATGTGTCTCGGGATTTTGAATGTTATCCCTTTCATTGTTGTTTGGCCAAGAGAATACCCCCCGTCCATCTTCTTCTACGTTTTTCAAAATGCCTTTGTGAGGGGTCCCATTGATGGTATAAACTCTTTCCGAATGTGTTCCAAACAGTTCTGAGTTAAATTCTGATACGGTGTCTTTTATGCCGCCCGAAAGACTGATGGCATTTACTCTGTGTTGAAGTGCATTTAGAATGACGATTTCGAGAGATTCGGGTGAAATGTCTTTTGAAATCACATCAAAGATGCTTGTGGACGGAAGTTTAAATTTGGGACGGTGCTTTTGACCGCTCCCCTTTCCGACATTGACACCGATACCGACGATTGCCGCTGCCCAAACATCTCCCCTCCACGTATTTTCAATGAGAAGTCCTGATATTTTTTTTGGAACATGGTTGTGAATCACAATGATGTCGTTTGGCCATTTTATTGAGATGTCTGTGTTGCCTGTGATCTCTCTGAGAGCGTCAAGAACGCCTAAGGCTGCAGCCATATTAAAAACGGCAGGGGGTTGAGGAGGTGATTTCAAGATCCAACTCATGCATAGGTCCCTGCCGGGAGATGAAATCCACGCTTTTCCTCTTTGGCCTTTTCCCTTCTCCTGACTTTTTGTAACAACAATGGTCTCTTTGTGAGTGTGTTCTGTACGCAATAAATTTATTGCATAATCATTTGTGCTCCCTACGGAAACCAAGCTTATACGTTTTACCAAACCTTTTTCAGTCGTTATTTCACTAACATTGGCATTCATGTCCTATTAAGTGTACTCATTTAAGGTGTCATCGTATGCAAAAGTAGTAACTTTGTCAACTGAAAATATTTCATGAAAAAACCTGCTGTTCTCCCATCTAATATTCTGCTTGATGCAGTCATCAAAGGTCTTGATGATGTCAAAGGTCAGGATATTAAAATAATTGACCTGAGTACGATAGAAAATGCAATGTCTGCTTTTTTTGTGATAGTCCATGGTAATAGCCAGACGCAAGTTTCAGCATTGGCATCCTCAGTAGAGAAGGTCGTGAAAGAAGCCATTGGTGAAAAACCGATGTCAGTGCAAGGATTGCGAAATGGTGAGTGGGCGATTTTGGATTATTTTGATGTTGTCGTTCATGTGTTTCACAAAGACGTAAGACATCGGTATGCATTGGAAGAGCTTTGGGGAGATGCAGAAATACGAAGCTATGAGTCTGAGACTCCAGTAAAATTGGAAGAGCAAGCATGAAGAAGCAAGATAAAAAAAGTGCATCTAAGGAGAGCCCTAAAAACATTAAGCCCACACCCAAGAAATCCAGTGAGGATTTAGGAGGTGAAGAAGGTTCAGGGAAGAATTTTAATTTTTACTGGATCTACGCTGTGGTAGGTGTTTTGCTACTGGGCATGATTCTGCTCAACTCTGACAGCGGTGGTGACGAGATTCAGTTTTCTGATTTTAAAATACATGTTGAATCTGGAGATGTTGATCATGTTATTCACGATGGTCGGGTCTATAAAGTCTTTTTGACTGAAAGTGCACGTGGTCAATTGTCAGATGATGACGCGGACTCGAATCCCGCCATGAAGGCACTGTTTTCTGGACATGACCTATGGTTTTCAATGCCACCTGGCGACAGTTACACGGACGACTATAAGGCGCTTACAGACGCAAATAACGTCGACTCTAAGTACGAGCCCGTGAATGAATGGGGACAGCAAATGTTTTCGTGGATCTTTTTCCTTGTCATTATGATTGTCGTTTGGATGTTTATAATGAAGCGTATTGGTGGAGGTGGACCAGGCGGCAATCAGATTTTTAACATTGGAAAGTCAAAGGCCAAACTTCATCAGAAAGGCGACAAAACTCAAGTCACTTTTGATGATGTTGCCGGTGTTGATGAGGCAAAAGAAGAGCTTGAAGAGATCGTAGATTTTCTGATGAAGCCAGATAAATACACAAGACTTGGCGCGAAAATACCCAAAGGAGCTCTGCTTGTAGGTTCCCCAGGGACAGGAAAGACGTTGCTCGCAAAAGCTGTAGCAGGTGAAGCTCAAGTGCCTTTCTTCAGTTTGAGTGGTTCTGATTTCGTTGAGATGTTTGTAGGTGTGGGTGCTTCACGTGTGAGGGACTTGTTCAAGCAAGCTAAGGAAAAAGCACCCTCCATTATTTTTATTGATGAGATTGATGCCATAGGTAGAGCAAGAGGTAAAAATGCCAACTTCAGTTCGAATGATGAACGTGAGAATACATTGAATCAACTGCTGACCGAAATGGATGGGTTTGATTCAAACAGTGGTGTCATTATTATCGCAGCAACAAACCGCGCTGATGTTTTAGATAATGCGCTGTTGCGTGCTGGGCGATTTGACAGACAAATCTATGTGGATATGCCAGATGTCAATGAGCGTAAAGCGATATTTCATGTTCATCTTAAGCCTATCACAACCGATGATAGCATCGATATTGAGCTTCTCGCCAAGCAGACTCCTGGTTTCAGTGGTGCCGATATTGCAAACGTGTGTAATGAAGCCGCACTTTTTTCTGCAAGAAAGGATAAAAAGGTGGTCGGTCACTCGGACTTCAACGAGGCCATCGACAGAATCGTCGGTGGATTAGAGAAACGTTCAAGGGTCATCTCACCTGAAGAGAAAAAGACGATTGCTTTTCATGAAGCGGGTCACGCAACCGTAAGTTGGTTGTTAGAGTTTGCTTCCCCACTGGTGAAAGTCAGCATTATCCCAAGAGGTAAAAGTCTAGGTGCTGCTTGGTACCTTCCGCATGAACGCCAAATCACCACCGCGGAACAAATCTTTGACGAGATGTGTGCCGCTCTCGGAGGCAGAGCCGCGGAACAAATAATGTTTGGTAAAATATCTACTGGAGCGCTGAGTGATTTGGAAAAAGTCGCCAAGCAAGCGCACGCCATGGTGACTGTCTACGGATTAAATGAGAAAATCGGAAACGTCAGCTATTACGATAGCGGTAGAGAAACATCATTTACCAAACCCTATTCAGAAGCAACTGCTCGAATCATTGATGAGGAGGTAAGCAAGATTATCGAAAAGGCCTACGTTAAGGCGAAAGAAATCCTTACTGCAAACAAACAAAAGCTTGTTGAAGTTGCTGAAGCACTTCTTAAAGATGAGGTGATATTTAAGGCTGATGTGGAGCGGATCCTAGGCCCAAGACCTTTTGAAGAAGTGGAGGTGGGCGTGAAGTTAGTCGTTGAAACAGATCAGGTTGCCGATTCGAAAGCCGATGAGGAGTCAGATTCGAAAGAAGATTCGAAGGAAGATCAGGCAGGCAATTCCCTACTTTCTGAATAATGGACGGTTGGGTTTCTGTTTATGCGGACGCTTTCGCTCCTGGAGTGGAAATGCGTAAGCAGATTCTTGTTGATGCTGACATTCCTTGTGTGATATTGAATCGACAAGACAGCAGTTACTCAGGTGTAGGCTTTGCGTCAATAGACGTCCAACTTATGGTACCAAAAGAGTTTATAGAAAAGGCACAATCCCTCTTGCAGTTATGAGTGAAATGATCACGCGTGGCTTAACGGGTGTTGTGTTCGTTTCTATCGTTGTGCTTGCGACAACTTTAAATTTGATTTCGGCCACTGTCTTGTGGGTCGCTGTTTTGCTACAAGGGTTAAAAGAATATAAGAAATTAAAAGGGTCTCTACTTGGTTATTTGCTCATCACCATTGCTGTTGTGTCTTTGTGGGCCATGGGACGCCCATTTGAAACTTGGTTAGGTTGGGATGTGGTGGCTTTTTTAACTTGGATTTGGGCGAATGATACATTTGCATATGTGGGAGGGAGGCTGCTCGGAAGGAAGTTTATTCATAGAGGCCTGGCGCCGAAAGTATCCCCTAACAAGTCTTGGGAAGGCGCATTTTTCGGGGCACTTGGCGCAGCATTTGTTGGGTGGTTATGGATGGGTAACGAAGGTGCTTGGCTCGGAGTGCTGACGGGCATCCTTTCTACAATGGGTGATTTGGTCCAAAGCGCACTTAAAAGACGCGCCAACGTGAAAGACAGTGGCACCTTATTGCCTGGGCATGGTGGCGTTTTAGACAGGTTTGATGGACTGCTTATTGCGGCCCCTGTAATACTAATAATTAGAACATTTATTTCATGACATTACATAGGGAAGGTTTTATTCCATTGGGCTTGGTGCTGCTTATATCAGCAACAATTTCCGCAGTATTATTCGCGCTTGATGTGCCGGATATGGCCTTGTGGATTGTCTGGTTTTGTGCTTCAGTCATTTTTATTTTATTCGCTCAATTTTTCCGAATCCCTAAGCGTATTCCGACTGGTGCTGTTGGAGATGTGATTGCACCAAGTGATGGTAAAGTCGTGGTGATTGAGAAGGTGGTTGAGCCAGAGTACTTTAAGGATGAGAGAATTCAAGTTAGCATTTTCATGAGTCCTCTAAACGTTCACTGTCAATGGACACCGATGGCTGGCATTGTAAAATACGCAAAATACCATGCTGGAAAATATTTGGTGGCATGGCATCCAAAGAGCAGTTTAGAGAATGAACGAACGACATTTGTTGTTGAGTGCGCACAAGGAGAAGTGTTGTTTCGCCAGATCGCCGGAGCAGTCGCGCGTAGGATAAGATATTATATCAAACCAGGACAAAACCTTGTGAAAGGTGAGGAAGTGGGCTTTATTAAATTCGGTTCTAGGATTGATGTATACCTGCCCTTGGATGCAGATATTCATATAGGAATTGATGAGAAAGTGACAGGAAGAGAGACAATTATAGCGACGCTAAAAGGATAACGCTACAGGAATTGATCCTTTAAAAATTTCGGTGTGGTGTAAGATTGTATTAGCTTGTCAAGTATAAATTACATCAAATTTTAATTCTATGAAAAAATTATTACTTCAGTTTTCTATATTTTCCCTTTTATCCTTGGCAGTGTACGCACCTTTTCAAGCGCAAGAAACACCAACATCTCCTTCTTTTTCACTCAGTGAGATCCCTCAAGTGGCGGTAGAAGCTAGGGTTTCAAAATTGATGCCTACAAAAGCAATGGACGGATTCACAGAGGTTCCACAGGTTCCTTTCTCTGAAGAAGGAAAGATAGGGCAGCTTGAAAACATTCAAACACGTGCTTTGGTTGTGCAAAGACAAATTATAGGATTAACACAATACGATCTTCAATCAAATGCTGCGATTGACGACAGACTCGTAGGGTCTGGGAGTGCAATTAGTGCAGGTTGGAACATGAGTCTCGAAACGGGTACTTTTCCTGATCGAGGCACTGGATATAATTTCTTTGATGGAGAAGTGTGGGAAGAGCAACCTTATGAAAGAATAGAAAGTGTGCGTTGTGGATGGGCGTCTATCGCTCACACGGGTTCTGGATTAGAGTTAAGTATTACTCATCCTGGTATTGACACCCCTTTTCTAATGACTTCTAGAACAGCAGGAAGTGGTGATGCTTGGAGTGAAATGAGCATTCCTATGGATGGTCCATTGGGCGTGCTTTGGCCTAGAGTCGCGACAAGTGGTCCTGACGGCAATACGATTCATGTGATTGGTGTTTCGACACCTGTAGCCAATGGAGGAGTGTTGTATGAAGGGCAAGATGGCGCGCTTCTGTATTACCGTTCACTGGACGCAGGGGTTACCTGGGAGCAGTCAACTTTCCCTGCATTAGACACAACAAATTTTGTCGGTTTCAGTGGTGATACGTATGCCATACACGCACGTGAAGGAGTTGTTGCGTTTACTGTATTTAATGACCTCATGGATACATTCGTGATGATTTCTGAGGACAATGGAGACAACTGGGAGTACACACCTGTGATTGATTTCCCTGTAGATAATTATGTGACAGATATGGGACTTCCTGTGGATGAAGGTGAGGACTTTGATGGGGATGGAATATTCCAAGAATATCTTAATTCAGATGGATCTGGGGATGTTCATGTAGACCAAAACGGTTTGGTGCATGTGGTCTTCGGTGGCATGTATTACATGGATGCAGATACGGTTGACGATAACTTCAGTTTCTTTCCTGGAACAAATGGCCTCGAATACTGGAATCAGAGTTATGGCATCGATAGCTCTTTGACTATCGCATACGCATATGACATCGATGAAAGCGGAACACTTGATCTTGAAGATGAAATCGCTGCATATTTTGTCAACCTTGCTGGAATTCCAAGTATGGGATCTAATGAAGCAGGTGATTTGTTTGTAACCTACTCTGCAATACGAGAGGACTACTCGACAGGGTCTCAGAACTACCGTCATTTATATCTCGTAAACTCAACAGACAATGGCTCAACTTGGAATACAGAGGATGCATGTGATTTAACGCCTGACCTTGACTTTGATGGGTATGAATCTGTCTTTGGATCTTTGGCTCCAGATATAGCGGACCATCTCGAAATTATTTACCAAAGAGACTTTGAGCCAGGTCTTCATGTACGTGGCGACCTAGATCCAGTAGATTTAAATGACATTGTTCATCTTAGAGTTGCAGTTGCAGACTTGGGAGATTGTTCAGATATCGAATTTAATGACTGGGTAGGCGTTTCAGAACCATTTGAAGATGGAGAAGTCATGATATACCCAAACCCAGCTTCATCATCTTTCGATATCGTCATTGATCGACCTGGCGCGCATGCTGTCAGAATTGTTGACTTTAACGGCCGCACCATTCTTCAATGGAACACGACTTCTATGGTAGAGCAAGTTAATATTTCCGATCTCTCTGCAGGTATTTATCTCGTAGAGATATCACAAGGAGATGTAAATACGGTGGTACGTCTTGCAGTTGACTAGTTTTATACAGACCTCTTTAACAATTGGTACTGCTGAGAGTTTAACGGGCGGAGCGATCGCGAAGGCGATTAGCTCCGTTCCTGGCTCCAGTAGATATTTCCGTGGTGCCATTGTTGCGTATGCAGAAGATGTGAAGGTATCTGTACTGGGAGTGAGTGAACAAACAATCGCAGATAAAGGTGTTGTAAGTGAAGAAGTTGTTGCCCAAATGGCGCAAGGATGTAGAAAAGTATTAAATGTTGATTTTGCCATTGCCACATCTGGTATCGCTGGTCCCGGTGGAGGGACTGACGAAACGCCAGTAGGAACGGTATGTATTTCAATAGCAGGGCCAGGCTTTTGCGAGTCATGGACTGTGTCTTTTGAGGGGGACAGAAAAGCCATTGTCGAAGCCGTTGTCCTTAAGACTTTTGATTATATTGAAGAAACGGTGAAGAGACATGTGTTAAGTGTTGGTTGAATACGAAAAAAGTCGTTTCTTTGCAGTCCTAAATTTTTAGTCATGAGCCGTATTTGTCAGATAACAGGAAAGAAAGTGATGGTTGGTAACAACGTGAGTCACTCAAAAGCGAGGACGAAGCGTCGTTTTTATCCAAACCTTCAACGTAAACGTTTTTATATTTCAGAAGAAGATAGATGGGTTACGTTACGCGTATCTACTGCTGCGATGCGTACGATTAATAAAATCGGTATCGTGAACGCGATGAATCGCGCCAAAGAAGCCGGCCTTTTTGTTGAGAAAGCATAGTATCTGTTTTTCGGATATAAATTGATCGGGTTTTGAGTCCGGTCGATTAACCAATTCCCCCACTACATTTAAGTATTACGCTTAAGTATAAAGCATTAAAAAAGGTTCGCTGTTGAAGCGAACCTTTTTTTGGATTAATGTTTTTTGTTGCGTCTGTCTAGTTACCTCCTAAAATAAGCGGAAGACCATCGTCTCCAGATCCGATGACGACCACTTTAGCATTGTTGCTTTCAGCGAGAATTGTGGTGGCTTCGATACCTTTCCATTGGAGTAATTCATCTGAAATACTCTGAGAGACGATGTTTTGGAAATCTCGGATACCCTCAGCTTCTATTCTCTTGCGATCAGCTTCTTTTGAGGCTTTCTCTATACGGAATTCGTATTCCAAGGACTCTTGTTCCTGTTGAAGCTTTCTTTCAATGGCTTGTTCTAAGGTGAGCGGAAGCTCGATATTTCTGATCAGAACGTCATTCAGTTGAATGAAGTTATTAGAAAGTTTTTCTTCCAAACGTGTTTCTATTTCCAACTGTATCTCTTCTCTTTTTGTCGTATTAAACTCTTCAGGGAGATATTGAGCGATCACCTCTCGGGCAACAGATCTCATGGCAGGCTGAATCACCTTTGACTCATAACGATTTCCTCTTTCGATCTCTAAATAACCTAGCTTGTCGTATGTCGGCTGATAGAAGACGGTCATATCCATCTTAATCTTCAGTAAGTTCGATGAAAGGACTTCAAGGTTTTCAAAAAGCTCTTGTTGTCTTATTTCGTATTCGTAGACTTTGTCCCATGGCGCTTTAATGTGGAATCCACTTTTCATAGCAGGCGCTTCAGCATCCACTCCGTTGCCGAAAGTATGGAAAATAAGACCGGCATGCCCTGAACTGATGGTGTATGTTAATGAGCTCCATAGAAAAATGACGGGCAAAATTATTAATGCGGACCCGATGATTAGTTTGATCCGTTTCTTCTCTGCTTCTTGTTGTGTTGACATGGTGAAATGTATTTATTTAAAATCTTAAAATGTTATATTTAGTTCTGAGATCAGTATCCTCCTTGGCGTCTTCTCACCACCCATTCGATAGACATTGCTACAATTACAAGCCACAAAATCAAATCAAACCGAATTAAGTCAACGCGTTCTGTAAATTCATGCAAGATGCTTCTCTTTTGGGTTTGTCCCAAAACTATTTCACTCCATTTGCTATTATTAACGTTTATCCCGCTTAATGCTCCGAGATATACGCCACCTGATTTAACGCTGAGTCTCTTTAAAAGGGAATGATTTGCAGGGAGTGAACTCATCTCAGCTTTTAATGATGTAATGACAAAAGAACCATTTTCTTCATATATTTCTCCATCGAGTAGGCATGATGAATTCCATGTGTATTCACCTGGAGCGAGCCTGCCACAATCCAAGCGGTATCTCTGTTCTGAAACGGAGAAATAATAATCGTATTCTTGATCGTTTTGGTTTCTAATTGTAAGCTGGATATCTACTTCTGTTGTGGGCTTTAATGATGCGTCATATACCTGGGCAGAAAACTTGACGCGTTCGTCCTCATCGCGTTTTGATGGAGCATCAACACGAAAGCGTCTGATATCGTCACGGCTCACCAGATATTGAATGGATCCGTTAATGAGTTCGTCAAAAACCTCAAAATTCTTGTCTCGCAGGAAATTCTCCATCCGCCATCTCCATATGCCATCTCCCACGATTATTCCGCTTCTTCTTCCTGAAGCATCTTTGTTGAAAGCCCAAAGTGGCCATTGGGTTTTCAGTGCGCCTAGTGTTTGGTATAACATAACCTCCAGTGACCCAGTTGCCTTCACGTCACCAAAGGTTGTGTTGAGGGGCGCCCAAGTCATGAGATGAGATGCCAGCGATTCTGGTGTGGAGAAAAGCGAGAAACCAGGGTTAGGAACGCCTTGCACAGTCTCTAACAAGTCCGAATCTTCAATATCAACACCAGTCCGTTCAATGGGCAGTTGGGATAAATCTGATGTGCCTCCCCCGATAAAGAAGATAGGGGTGTCCGAAACGATAGCCTCAGAAATTGAAGAAGGTACGGGAGAGAACCTGTTGGGTATGTTGTGTAGGATTAGAATGTCATGCTGTGGCAAGCTGTTGTCTCTTGATGTTTCAAAATCGATTAATTCACTCGAAAAAATCACCTCAGGGGTTTGGTGTTTATTTGCAGTCACAGCTTTTCTAATCGCTGCAACATCAGGGTGAGGCGCATTTGCGACGATTAATACTTTGCGTTTGCTTTCGAGGACCTCAATGAATGTCACTTTTGAGTTGTTTGCGACTAAGGCTTCATTTTGTCCAGTTTGTAACCTGCTCGTGACTTCTATTTTAAATGTGCCAGTTGTTGAAGCATCTAACTCAAAACGGATGTTTTCAGAATCAATTCCAGCGTTTACAATCCAAATTCGTTCTTCCTTCAGGTCCCCATTTATTTGGACTGAGGTAATCACTGATTCTCCCACAAACCCCCGAGCTTTTATTTTGGCTTCCAATGGAAATGTGTTACCCAGATACGCAACTTCGTTACATATTACATCGGAAACTTGAACATCTCTCACAGCTGTTGTGTCTCCTGTACCCACAAAAAAGTGAGGCACTTCTAATAGCTGTGAACCGAATTCCGGATCTCGTCCTCTGTTACTTAATCCATCTGTTGTGAAAATAACGCCAGCGATATTTCTGTGTGAGAATTTATCACGAAGCCCCTCTAAAGCCGATCCGATATCTGTGCGTGGGGCGTCAAATAAAAGTTGAGAACTTTGAATGGAATCACCCCAATCATTGATGCTTAACCCTACCAACTGTGTCCCGAAAATGTAGTTTTCTACTTCGAACCCATTTTCAACAAATGGGAGAGGAGCTTTGTTCACCCAGTCTGCCAGTGCCAACCTTTTCGTAGTGCTGTCTTTCCCAACCCACTGCGAGGATGTCCCATCGTGAACCAGAAGCACTGTTGCTGGTTCGGCCTCAACTGTGACTGTCTTTATGATAGGTTCTAAAAGTAAAAAGCACAGCACACCGAGTACACTCAATCTTAACAATCCAAGCCCCCATCTTAGCCATGCTTTCTGTGGGCCATCCGTGCCTATCGCATAACGAAGCAATGTGAGTCCAAGTGCGACTGCGAGTGCAATGCCCCACTTCAAGATCGGAACGTCAACGAGAATGTCAGGCCAAAAGGAGCTCACAATAATTTTGAGTTTAAGCGGTAACCATTCCTCCACACACATTCAGTGTTTGGCCAGTAACATAAGAACTCATATCACTTGCTAGGAAAATACATGCGTTTGCTACGTCTTCTGGAGTTCCGCCGCGTTTTAGAGGTATTCCTTCACGCCATCCTTGCACAGTCGCTTCATCCAATTTTTCGGTCATCTCAGTCTCAATAAAACCTGGTGCTATTGCATTGCTTCGGATGTTTCTCGAGCCAAGCTCTAGAGCTACAGATTTTGTAAAACCCAGTATGCCTGCTTTGGAAGCTGCGTAATTCGCTTGGCCGGCGTTTCCTTGGACGCCCACGACGGAGCTGATATTTATAATGGATCCTGATCGTGCTTTCAGCATCGTCCGAAGTACAGACTTTGTAAGATTGAAACAGCTTTTTAAATTCACATTAATCACTCTGTCCCATTGGTCTTCTGACATGCGCATAAGCAATGTGTCATCCGTGATGCCGGCATTGTTTACGAGAATATCTATTCCTCCGTATGCATCAAGCACCTCTTTTACGAGATGTTCTGCGTCTTCCATTTTTGACGCATCTGACTTAAATCCTCGTGCCTGACCTCCTGACGCCGTGAGAGATTTCTCCAGTTCTACTGCTCTCTCATTGGAGCCTATATATGTAAAAGCAACAGTAGCACCTTGGGCGATAAATGATCTGGCTATGGATTCTCCGATTCCTCTAGAAGCCCCCGTAATAATGGCAATTTTTCCTTTTAATAACATGTTTTAAGTTCTTTATTCTGGTACAATACTCACTGCGGATGCAATCATTTCTGCGAGGTCTTGAACATCCACGGTGTCTGATTTCTCAGCACCTTTCACACCGTCTGTCATCATTGTGTTGCAAAATGGACATCCTGTCGCTACAAATGAAGCTGATGTTTCGAGCACATCTTCTGTTCGCTTTTCGTTGATTTCTTTATTGCCTTTTTCCGCTTCTTTAAACATTTGAGCCCCTCCCGCACCACAACATAGTCCCTTTGATTTACAACGACGCATTTCCACGAGTTCTGCATCAAGTGCTTCTATAACGGATCGAGGTGCTTCGTACTCACCATTTCCCCGCCCCAAATAACAGGGGTCATGGAACGTAATTCGTTTTCCCTTAAACGGGTGGTCTTCAGCCAAGGTTAATTTCCCTTCTGAAATAAGTGTCGCAATAAACTGACTGTGGTGCATCACTTTGTATTCACCTCCCAACTCAGGATACTCGTTTTTCATGATGTTGAAGCAGTGTGGGCAACCTGTCACAATTTTCTTAATTCCATAGCCATTGAGAACAGCGATGTTTGTTGCTGCTTGCATTTGGAAAAGGAATTCATTTCCCGCTCTCTTTGCCGGATCACCTGTGCAACTCTCTTCGGCGCCCAGAACAGCAAAACTTACGTTTGCGTGGTGGAGTATTTGGGCAATCGCTTTCGTAATCTTCTTGGCTCTGTCGTCAAAACTACCGGCGCACCCCACCCAAAAAAGCACCTCGGGAGATTTGCCTTCAGCGATCATCTCCGCCATCGTAGGAACCTTAAATGTATTCATCTCAAAAGTGTATTGTTCAGCATAGTTCTATGCATCTTTGATCCAATCTCCTCGTGATGCAGCAGGAAAAGCCCAGGGTGCACCGTTGTTTTCGATGTTGTTAAACATGTTTGTGATGGTCTCAGGCGATTTACTGTCCTCCATAATTAAACTTCTTCTCATGTCTAGAATAATTCCCATGGGACTGATATTAATCGGACAGGCATCAACACATGCTTGGCATGACGTACACGCCCAAAGTTCTTCTTCACTTATATAGTTCCCTAATAGCTTTTTTCCGTCGTCTTTAAACGCTCCTCCGTTGGCATCCCGATTATGACCAATCTCATCCACCCGATCTCGACAATCCATCATGATCTTTCTGGGAGAGAGAAGCTTCCCCGTCATATTCGCTGGGCACACAGAAGTACATCTTCCACACTCTGTGCATGAGTAGGATTCCATAATTTGTTTCCAGTTTAAATCAGTGCCATCCTTCACGCCGAAGCTGAGCGGTGTTTCAGGGACAGCATCATTGTCTGGTGGTGGGGGAGTCGCATATGGATCAGCAGTGGGGTCCATCATGAGATCGACTTCTTTTTTAACGGATGCCATGTTGTCCAATGCGCCGCTTTCATTCAAGTTTGAGTAATACGTATTCGGGAAGGCGAGTAAAATATGAAAGTGCTTTGAATAGGGCACGTAAACCAAAAATGATATCACACCTGCGATATGCAACCACCAGAAACCTCTCTCCGCAATGACAATTCCGGACTCACTTAAGCCAGAATACATGGGCACTAGGAATTGACTTATCGGGAAACTGCCTGCCTTTACATAGTGATCTAATTCGAGATTTTGAGCGATAGCGTCTGTGGCGTTCATGCTTAGGAAGGCAAACATTAAGACAATCTCAGCAACAAGTATAATATTCGCGTCCATTGATGGCCATCCACCCATTTCAGGGGATTTAAACCTTGCCAATGCAAGGACATTTCGCCTGATCAGAAAGATAACGCAGGCTGCCAGAACGGCAAATGCAAGAATTTCAAAGACGGCAATGAGGATATTGTATAGAGACCCTAAAGAGGCAAAAATGCGATGTGTGCCCAGCAGACCGTCTAACACAATCTCAAGCATTTCGATGTTAATAATCACGAATCCGACATACACAAAAATATGAAGAATTCCTGCTACAGGTCTGGCCACCATTTTGCTTTGTCCCATGGCAACTCGTGCCATGGTTTTCCATCTCTCTGCTTTTCTGTCTGAAAGGTCAATGTCGCGCCCCATATTAATGTTACGCCCCACAAAGGCGATACGTCTGGCAAACAGGAAAACGCCTGTCCCTAACATCGCAGCAAACATTAATTGTGCAAGATGAGCCATAATCATAGTTGTATTCAGTCTTTTTGGTTTTCCATCTCTTCGCGTATCATCTTTTCCATACGTTTGATATCACCTTTTGACATCTTTGCATCTTGCTTTCTCCCAAACAAACTCACCCTCACATACTTCCATGGGTTGAGTTGTAAATCGTCTAGCAGTTCTTGAATTTCTGTGTTGCTGTCGACCAAGCCATCATAAAGACTGTCATTTACTAAAAGTTTACCTATGGTGCCTTCTCCACTTTGGATGCGACTTGTAACAGATGTGATTTCCTCCATTGCTTTCTCGGCCTTCACTAACGTACGGGTAATATCTACCGATACGAGAGAGTCACTTAGGTCAGAGAAATTTGTAATGATATTAGAAATCTGTGTGTTATTGTCGTTGAGGTTTTGAGTGATTTCATCGATGTTAGACATCACATTTTTAAAGACAAGTCTGTTTTCAAGAACCAATCCATCTAAATTTTCTACTGTATTCTCAATAGTCGCCACAGTTCTCTCTAAACTTTCAAAGGCAGAAGGCAATGATTGAGTAGCATCGTCATCAAAGACAGCTTTCATATTCGTAAGGATATCGTCGACCCCCTTGATCAGTTCTTCTGTTTTATTTCTTAGCGGTTCGAGTTCTTTTCTTACCGCCTCAGTAATATCCATCTCAACAGAGGAAAGAAGAGTGTCTCCTGATTGAATGAAAGACTGTGTGATTCCAGGTTCAATCTTGATCGCTTTTGTGCCAAATAAGTCAGAAGAATATATTTTTGCATCCGAATCAATCGGAATTTTTAATTGAGACTCTTCAATGGTGAATTCAACCAAGATGGAGCCATCGCCTTTGTCTGAAAATCCAACGTCTGAGACTTGTCCCACTTTAAATCCATTGACGAGCACAGGATTTGAGACCGACAGCCCTTCAATCTTACTGTAAACCGCATACAGGGTGATTTGTTTGCTTAAAGGATTGAAGCCCTTGAGGTAATTGATGCCAAGGAAAAGCAGTGCAACCCCCAAAATCATCAGGGTGCCAATTTTGAATTCTTGCGAAATCCTATTTGTTCTTACTTCCTTACTCACGGTGACTTTGATTCCTCTAATATACGCGACATAGGCACTCTTTTGCCATCCTTGAACGCGGCAACAAATGCCCCTTTAAATCCTTGGTCTCGCAGTTCTTTTTTTTTCATGTGAGCATCTTCAGCAACACTAAATTTCCCAATCGTGTATTTGTATTGTCCGGCACTAAGGTACATGTCTACGTTTTGAAGACCTCTAAAAACAGGGTCGCTTTTATCAAGTTCTGTAGGGGAAGATGCTATCTGTATGCTAAACGTAACTCCGTCAGTGATTTGCGGAAGAGGTTCTGTCTCAGATTCATCGACAGGTTTATCTGGGGTCACGGGCCTGTGGATGTCCCGATAGTCCCGAAAAGCACGAAAAAGCGCAGATGCCATATATGTCCTTCCGTCTTCACTGTGCAGGAAATCTTCTTCGTTTGGATTTGTGAGGAAACCCAACTCAACCAAAACACTCGGCATTGAAGTAAATGAAATCACATAGTAGCCTGCTTGCCTGACACCACGGTCTTTTCTGCCTACTTTATCTCGAAATTGATTTTGAATGAGAGAGCCAAGTTGCAAAGAGTTGTCCAGAAATACATTTTGGCGTAGTGAAAGCGCGATGTATGTGTCAGGATCATTTGGGTCAAATCCCTCATAATCTTTTTCATAATTATCCTCCTTAAAGATGCTTGCATTTTCTCTCATTGCACTGTTCAGACTCTCCTCTGTTTTGTGCATCCCCATGACATATGTTCCACAACCTCGCGCATTTTCTGTTGTAAATGCATCACAGTGAATGGAAATAAAAACATCTGCATCAGCGTTGTTGGCAATTTTAACGCGCGAACTGAGTTTGGGAAATGAATCATCTGTCCTTGTGAGTATGACTTTCACATCGGGCATTTTATCTGTTATGTATTCTGCGAGCTTATTCGAAACATCCAATGTCACATCTTTTTCAGTGAGTGAATATCTTCCCGTCCCCAAATTTCCAGGATCTTTCCCGCCATGTCCTGCGTCAATAACCACTACCATTGCTGGTTCTAGAGGAGTAAACGCACCCGAAACGAAAACGGCAACAATTGCTAGGGCCAGAACCGCTGGTTTAAGTAGCTTTGAGGGTAGTTTTAAATGCTTCATGAATTACCGCGAAATTAAAGTACATATACGAGATTTAGGAAAAGGGATGCGCTTCCTTTTCCTATTGTTTATGTTGAAAAATGCAGCGGTTTGGGGACAAGCAAACGATCTGTCATATACAGCTTCTGACAGTATAGTGATGATTGCGGACAGCAATTTGGTTTTGTTGTATGGGGATGTAAAAGTAACAAGTGGCGATATTGAACTCACGGCTGATAGGGTTGTGTATAAGACTGATTTAAAAGAGGCTTGTGCCTATGGAACGCAGGATTCTTTGGGAAATTGGACAGGCCGACCGATATTTAATCAAGGCGGGTCAGTTTTTACCCAAGATCAATTGTGCTATAATTTTACCACACAAAAAGGATACAGTCATCACGCTGTGACTTCTGAGGGTGAGATTGTGTTTCATGCAGAAAATTCAAAGCGATTGCCAGGAGATCAAATCCATGTCTTGGGTGGAAAATTCACAACATGTGACGCTGACAATCCTCATTTTCATTTTCACCTTACAAAGGCCATTCTCTATCCAGATGACAAAGTTGTTTCGGGTCCATTGTATATGAAATTTAGAAAGATACCCACTCCTTTAGCCCTTCCTTTTGCGTGGTTTCCACTGAACAACGAAAAGCGCTCCCATGGTTTGCTTCTTCCGAGTTATGGCGATGGAGGTAGTCTCGGATTCTTTTTAAAAGATATTGGGTACTACCTACCTATTGGAGACAATATGGACACTCGGTTTTTATTCGACATCTATTCTGGGGGAAGCTGGGCCGCAAAAAACATAACCCAATACAACTATCGATATCGCTCAAACGGAAATTTCACACTGAGTTATAACAGGAGAGTAACGGGTTTCCGAGAACGTCCAGGGTTTGCTTCTGAGAATAACTTTTTCGTACGATGGTCTCACACTCAAGATCCCAAAGCGCGTCCCAATCGAAGGTTTTCAGCGTCATTAAATTTCGGGTCCACAGATATTTTCCAAGAAAACCTCAACGCCTCAATGGAGGACTACTTGTCGAATACTTTTCAGTCTAGTATTCAGTGGAGTTATACATCTCCTCGCGCACCATTTTCACTGACGACAAGCGCCCGACATTCTCAGAACTCTGTGACTGGAAATGTTAGCGTCACACTTCCTTCTGCTGCGCTCACAATGGGGCGACGTTCTTTCAGTGATCTCCTGGGAATTGAAACAGGACGCATTAAATTGCTTGATGGTGTTTCTGTGAGCTACAGCTCTCGATTCGAAAATATTGCAGAGATCTCAGACTCATCTCTGGCCGCATTCGATTTCAGTAAAATGCGTGTTTCAAACGGGCTGAAACATAGCGTTTCTGCGTCCTCAAGTCGTTCGCTCGGTTTTCTGACAATCGCACCTTCATTGCAATATGATGAGTTCATGTCGTTCTCGCAACTGAATAAATCACTTGTGTATGATGGTGAAGGAAATATCATCGAATTGAATGACACGCTAAGGGGATTTTCGTCTGATCGAAATTGGCGTGCATCATTAAGTGCGAATACGAGGTTTTATGGCATGTTTTCTTTTGGAAAGGACAGCCGTATTCAAGCCCTACGGCATGTACTCTCTCCGAGTTTATCCTTAAGTTATTCGCCACAACGAACTCGCACTCAAATTATCACATTAGATGATCAGGAGTTAACATGGAATCCTTGGGAGCTGAGTCGTTTTACCCCGTTGGATCTGCGTGAATCCGGAGCGATGAATTTTTCCTTGGGCCAAAACTTAGAAGCAAAAATCACTGACTCGGAATCGGGAGAGGTTAAAAAGGTGAAAATTATTGACAGTTTCACATCATCTGCAAGCTATAATTTCCTGGCCGATTCATTGCAGCTTTCAGACATTTCTTCGCGGGGGTTTACGAGTCTGTTTAACAAGGTGAATCTCAATATTACGATGACTCATTCGGCGTATAAACGTGATTCTTTGGGAACGGAAATATCTACTTTTCTCGCGCGCACCGAAAACGCCAGTCCCCTTCGTTTAAAAAGGGCTACTGCTGCTGTCGGGACTACTTTTAATGGGGGCAAAGATGGCGGATATCCTTGGAATATGAGGTTAGATTACACGATGAATCTCAATCGCATTTTCGACACATCTCAGCAATCTGACACAACTTCCATCCGACACGGGATAGCAATGAGGGGCGGAGTGAAGTTGTTCTCAAAATGGGACCTAGCTGTCCAAACAGGCTATGACATCAAATACCGAGAATTTACACCAACAGCAATAAATGTTCATTGGGATTTACACTGTTGGGAGTTTACTTTTAATTGGATCCCTTTCGGAACGAGACAAAGTTTTGCGCTCAAGCTTAATATTAAATCTCCACTTCTCAAGGATATTAAAATTGAAACGCGAGGAGGAAACGGAGACTTCCTTTTTTAATTCACTTTAGCGATGACACTTATTTCAACGATGGCGCCTTTGGGAAGACCCGCCACAAAAATTGCCTCACGCGCTGGATATGGTTTGGGGAGTGTAGATGCATAAACGTAATCCATCCCCATGTAATCGTCGGAGTTGATCATAAATACGGATGCCTTGACGATGTTTTCTAGGCCTAGTCCAGCACCGTTCAGAATGTTTTTCACGTTAGCCAATGATTGAGCTGTTGCGGTTTCGATGGAATCAGAAACGAGTTCTCCCGATTCAGGGTCGATTGGAATACATCCACTTACAAAAACCAATTCGCCTGCTCTAACTGCTTGAGAATAAGATGCGACAGGCTTGGCAGCATCTTCAGAGTGTAAATGGTTTTTCATTGAAATGTCTTTAAGAATATCTTTGCTGCTAATTAAGTGAACATTTTCCTCAAATGCGTATACTTCTATTCGATAATCACGATTCTTTCACCTGGAATCTCTCGCACGATCTTGAAAGAGCTGGCGCGGATGTTGTGGTTGTAAGGGCAGAAGAGCTTCCAGTAGATGCAAAGGAACAAAGCGCGTTTTTGTCTCAGTTTGTGGCAGTTGTTCTTTCTCCTGGGGCTGGTATGCCCTCTGAGGCGCCCCTGTTGATGGAGATGTTAGATTTCTTTGTTCTTAACAATAAACCTGTATTGGGTGTATGTCTTGGGCTTCAAGCGATCGTTGAATATTTTGGCGGCGAATTAGAGAATATGCCCGAAGTATTGCATGGCCGTGTAGGCAGAATGATTTTATCTGAGCAATATGATCCGGAACACGGTCTTTTTGAGAACGTTAAATTCCCATGTGAAGTGGCACATTATCACAGTTGGTTTGCAAAGGAGGCCGCTTTCCCTCAAGTTCTTACGGTAGAAGCCCGAACTGAACAGGGAATAATAATGGCCCTAAGGCACAAATCCCTGCCCATTTCGGGCTTCCAATTTCATCCTGAATCTGTCCTCACCCCAGATGGGAGGGTGATGCTGAGTAACTGGTTAAACGCACTTAAGCACTAAGCTTTTATTACTGGCGCTTCGCCATCTCTGCGTTAAAAGTCTCCTTAAAGTTTTCATAGTTAAATTCTGCCATAATGCGTTCGTCATTGGATAGACGCTCACTGTATGCTGCAGAAATTTGTTCGCCACTAAGTTCATATGCGATATAAAACACAAACTTTCCGTCTGCCCTTTGTGTGAGTTTTTCACAGATTGGAACCGCACCTCGTAATGTCTCTTTTACAGTTGTATTTGCGATCTCGTTAAACACACCTGTCGTTTGATCTTTGTCACCATATGATGTTTGGTTGACATGGTTTTCTGCAACGGCAGAAACGGTCACTCCAATCATTCCGCCCAAATCAGCACGAACATTGTTTTTTGCCATTTTCTTAGCTATTTCTCTGTCTGGAGAAGTCGCTGAACCTGATGCGCGAAAATATTCAGAGCTACTTTCGTATTCCGACCCAGTACAATACTCATTGATAACGGTTTCTCCACTTGGAGCTGGTGTCATTTCCTGTGTTCCCTTGCACCCTGTTAGAGCTGTGGTTATTGCCACAGTTGCGATTAATATAAAATGAATGTTTTTCATGGTAAACGATATTGATTTAAGATTTAATTTCATTCTTGGAAATGTAATAAGCAGATATTGTGCCAAAATACAAAATACTATTGATAAAGTGCCTTAATAAACGATTCTATAAACCGTCCCCTGATTTTATTTATTGCTTTTCGATAGGCATCATCTCCTGCCCGACTTGTGTCGAGTTGCACACCTTTGACTCTCTCGAAGTCTCTCGCCATGACCAGTTTCTGATCGGTGTCTAGCAATTCTAAAGTGGCATTCAAGTAGGCTGTGTACATTCCAGCACCAGCACCACCGGCTTTTGTGTCTGCGTATACCCTGAGTGTAAGCGCGTCTGAACCAGAATATGACCCTTCTACAATTTCTACGCCTTGTTCAGACAATGCTGCCCTTAATGCAGAAATGAAAATATTTTTTTCTTTTTTAATGCCAAACATAAGCTCGTCACCCACAACTCTCACTTTGGGTGATTCTAACGCAATTGGTATTCTCAGAGGTGTAGATTTTAATCCATTTACGAGCGGAGCCAAAGGACTTGTGGAAGATAGAATCGACTTGAGTGAGGCGAGGTTGACTTCGATGATTAATTCGCTCCTTGTTGTCCCTGGATCGAATCCATTCATTGCAATGATGGCTTTTCCATCCCCTGATGTTACTGTGCTTCCTCTTGCCGGGATTGTCCCCCGGTTGTATTTGTAACTCAGCGCAATCCCACCTGCAGTTTTGCCATTAGAAATGACTGTCACGGAATGCGATCCTGTATATCCGTTTTCAAGGGTGATGGAAATGTCGGATACGTCTTCTGTACTTGAGATTTCAAGCTGACTGATACAGTCTGACAGGCCATTAAACAATGCCCTGTCAAGATCAAAGATGGTACCGTCTTCTCCCTTGTAGGGATTAAGTTCACCAAGATACCCTGACATGTAATCTAGTCCGATAAGGTATCTTTCTACTGCAACGGAAATTTCTCCTTCCGAGTGCTTCCTTGAGGCGTCTAAGTAGTGCCCGTATGCGACGCCAAGTGTCGCCTGTTTTCTGTTTTCTAAGATTCTGGCGTATGCTGACTTGGACAAGCTGTAGTAGACAAATACCTCCTCCTTGTTTTCGTATTCATCAATGAGGTTGTAGCCTTCAAGATCTTCAACCACCGTAGACTCTATGCTTTCTGTAAAGCTTTTATCGACCCAATCATTCACTTG
>CAJXHE010000007.1 GCA_913051865.1 uncultured Flavobacteriales bacterium | reverse complement strand
CCCCAATCCGATGTCGACACGATTGCTGCTTCAAATGTAGAGGTGTTTATTATTTATGGGGATCGCCTAGGTCCAGATGATAAGGTAGATACGAATCCTGATGGCGACTTCACATTCGAATGGCTCCGCACAGGTGACTATACCCTCTATGTATATTCAGAGGACACTTCTGTCACCTCAACCCCGCTACCTCGCGTGCCTGTTTCCTATGAAATCGAGATTCAAGACAAAGACGATGTTATACATCTCGACCCATTTGTTATCTATGACAATTACTAAGACGGCGATCATTCGGGCACATGTCATCGCGCTCTTCATCTTTGTTGCTGTGGACAATTTACATGCACAGTGGACAGATTATGGCCTTTGGTCTGGTGCAGGAATCTCTCAAGATGTTTTTGAAAACTTCAGCTACGAAGTAGAAACGCAGGCACGCTGGGACTACGATTTTTCTCGCCTTGGCTCTGCTTTTGCAGATGTTGGAGTCTCTCAAGACCTCTCCTCAGTTGCCCCAGGCGTGAAGGTTGCCACTTCTCTTCGCTTAGGGATGTCTCGCGCAGACAATTTCATGTGGGAACCCATTCGACGCCTTTCGGGTTCCGCAAGATGGAAAACCGACCTCTCCGAAAACGTGGCTGTATCTTGTCGGTTGCGATATCAATCATCTATCAAAGAGGCGGGTTTCGCACAGGCCGTCAGGCTTCGCGGAGCCATACATTGTCAAGCATCAAAAAAACTGAAGGCGACTGTTTCCACAGAGGTCTTTACCCGTCAAAAAGACTTTGGTTGGTATTACAGCGATTTTCGTGTGCGATTTGTCCTTAGTAAAAAGACTTCCAAACGACGCTGGGCTTCATTTGGCTACCAAGTTGAACAACAAAAAAACACGGCTGACCCATGGACCGAGCACAGGCTTATTTGCACGTATGACATCGAATTAAAAGGCCGGAAAGGAAAAAAGTAAACTTTGTTCACTTAAAACGCTTGGTTATTCACATTATTAACTATCTTTGCATCCCTAAATTTTGGGGAAACTACAACACGCAACACATTCTCTGTGGATACTTTAAGTTACAAAACAATCTCCGCAAATAAGGAGAACGCCGACAAGAAATGGCTATTGGTTGACGCTGATGGGCAGACTTTGGGGCGCATTGCATCGGAAGTAGCAAAACTACTTCGTGGCAAGCACAAGCCAAACTTTACACCTCACGCTGACTGCGGGGATTATGTCGTAGTCATCAATGCAGAGAAGATTACTCTGTCGGGCAAGAAGTGGGATCAGAAAACATACATACGCCACACAGGGTATCCTGGTGGTCAACGCAGCCGTACCGCAGCTGAGGTTATGGCACGCAAGCCGTTCTCAATGATGGAAGAAGCTGTAAGAGGTATGCTACCTAAGAACACCTTAGGCAGAGCACTTTTCCGCAACATGCACGTATATGTTGGTGCAACTCACAAGCACGAGGCTCAACAGCCAAGAGCGATTACTTTTAACGACTAAGCTTAAGCATGGAAGTAACTAACACATCAGGCCGTCGCAAAGACGCAGTAGCTCGACTCTACCTTTCAGAGGGTAAGGGAAAATTCACGATCAATAAGCGTGATTACACAGACTACTTCCCAACAGGGACACTTCAATACAAAATTAACCAGCCGTTTGAGATTACTGAAACCGCAGGTAAATACGACGTTAAAGTAAATGTTTTTGGCGGTGGCATCACCGGTCAAGCTGAAGCAGTTCGTTTAGCGATATCAAAAGCACTCATAGAGATTGATCCAGAATACAAGCCAGCCCTTAAAGCTGAAGGTTTAACGACTCGCGACCCACGTATGGTGGAGCGTAAGAAGTTTGGCCGGAAAAAGGCGCGTAAGAAAGAACAGTTCTCAAAACGATAATGGCCGCCGCCTGATTCGTCTTCAATTATTCATAAACCGTTTAGCATCCAAACCCTTTCGACTCATTCTCAAAGAGAGAATGGCTACTTAAGAGTTGTTTAAACTAGGAAAGTAAACTAATATCATGCCGCGTACAAATTTTGAGCAACTGCTCGAAGCCGGATCACATTTCGGCCACCTTAAGAGCAAGTGGAACCCTCACATGGCTCCATTTATCTTCACAGAGAAGAAAGGAATTCACATTCTTGACCTGAACAAGACCATCATTAAGATTGACGAAGCTGCTGCTGCAATGAAACAAATTGCAAAAAGCGGAAAGAAGATTCTTTTCGTTTCTACAAAAAAGCAAGGTCAGGACATCGTCTCTACTCACGCCACCTCTATAGGGATGCCCTATGTGACGCAGCGTTGGTCTGGGGGTATGCTTACAAACTTTGGGACCATCCGTAAGGCGATTCGTAAGATGACCCAAATCGACAAGATGGGAGAAGATGGGACTTTAGCGATTCTTTCTAAGCGTGAGCGTCTTCAAGTGAGCAGACAGCGTGATAAATTAGATAATATATTAGGTTCGATTGTCGACATGACGCGTCTTCCCGCGGCGATTTTCATCGTTGATATTCGCAAAGAGCACATCGCACTTGCAGAGGCTAGAAAACTAAATATTCCTGTTTTTGCAATCGTTGACACTAACAGCGATCCGCGTAATGTGGATTTTGTGATTCCTGCGAATGATGATGCAACGAAATCAATAGATCTTATTACACGCACCCTTGCTGAAGCAGTAGCTGAAGGCTTAAACGAGCGTAAAGCTGATAAAGCTGAAGCTGACGCGAAGGCAAAACAGCGTGAAGAAGCAAAAGCTGCAGAGGTGGCAGCTGCAGAGGCGAAAGATGCCGCAGAAAAAGCAGCTGCAATTTCAGCTGGAGCTGAAGCAGCAGCTGCAGAGCCTAAGGCAGCTGCAGGAGGCGCAGAAGAAGTCAAGCCAAAGAGAGCTCGAAAGAAAGTCACCAAGGTTGAGAAACCCGCTGAAGTAAAAAAGGACTAACAAAGTCTATCACACCATTTACAGATAATATTATGAGTATTACCGCTGCTGAAGTAAAAAAGCTACGTACACAAACGGGCGCCGGCATGATGGATTGCAAAAAAGCACTCCAAGAATCCGAAGGAGATATGGACAAAGCTGTAGAGATTCTTCGTTTGAAGGGTCAAAAAGTCGCTGCAAAGCGGGGCGATCGTGAGGCAAGTGAAGGAGTTATCCTTTCAGGCGTCAGTGCTGATGGCAACACAGGTGTTGTATTATCCTTAAATTGTGAAACAGATTTTGTAGCTCAAAATGCAGATTTCATTTCGGTTGCTCAAACGCTTTTGAATCTTGCAATCTCAGAAGGTTGTGATTCTAAAGACGCAGTTTTAGCAAAAACATACCCCGGATCCGATTTAACGGTTGCAGACAAGATTGTTGAGGAAACAGGTAAGATAGGAGAGCGCATAGAGATAGGCGCGTTCGACATTGCAAAAGGCGACACAGTGATATCATACATTCATCCAGGCAACCGCCTTGCGACTGTTGTAGGGTTCAGCGGTCAAGTTGATGCAACTGTTGGTAGAGATGTTGCAATGCAAGCTGCTGCGATGGCACCAGTTGCAGTGAATCAATCACTCATTCCAGAAGATCTTATTGCGAAAGAGAAAGAAATTGGTAAAGAGCTTGCAATTCAAGAAGGCAAGCCTGCAGAACTTGCAGATAAAATCTCAATGGGACGACTAAATAAGTGGTTCAAAGAGGTGACGCTTGTAAATCAACCATTTATTAAGGATAACAAGCTCACTGTTGAACAATATGTTGAAGCATCTTGTCCTGGCGTAAAAGTAGAAAGTTTCAGCCGAATTGCCCTGGGATAATCCAGGTAGGCTAACGATTAAACAACAAAACTTAAAGAAGGACGCACTCGCGTCCTTCTTTTGTTTGTGGTAAACTTTCTTTGTCGGATATTGTGCACACAATGAAGTACAAAAGAATCCTTCTTAAGCTTAGCGGAGAATCTCTCATGGGAGAAAAGCAGTTTGGCATTGACAATGTTCGATTAACGGAATACGCAAGGGAAATTAAAACCCTTGTGGATACAGGGGTTCAGGTAGCTATTGTAATCGGAGGGGGGAATATTTTTAGAGGTGTTCAAGCCGAGGAAGGTGGCATGGAGCGTACCCAAGGAGATTATATGGGAATGCTAGCAACCGTAATTAATTCAATGGCTTTACAAAGTTCATTGGAACAAGAGGGAGTTGACACAAGACTTCAATCAGCCATAGAATTAAAACAAATTGCAGAGCCATTTATTAGAAGGCGTGCCATACGTCATTTGGAAAAAGGAAGGGTCGTTATTTTTGGTGGAGGAACAGGGAGTCCGTTTTTCACAACCGATTCGGCCGCTGCACTTAGAGCGGTTGAAATAGAGGCAGATGTTATTTTAAAAGGTACACGTGTCGACGGGATTTATACTGAAGACCCTGAAAAAAACCCCGATGCCACGAGGTATGATGAGATTAGTTTTCGCGAAGTATTTGAAAGAGGTATTAAAGTCATGGACATGACGGCCTTTACTTTATGTAACGAAAATGGCGTTCCAATTGTCGTTTTTGATATGAATAAATCTGGAAACCTCCTTCGTGTATCAAAAGGTGAGGCGATAGGTACAGTAGTTACTTCATAAGCGGATAAATAGAAAGGATATGCAGGAAGCAATAGACATGGCCTTAGAGGAGGCAAAAGAACAAATGGACAAGGCTACGGATCGCCTTAAAATGGAACTTAAAAAAGTGAGGGCTGGAAGGGCGCACCCGTCAATGCTTGAAAGTGTCAAGATTGATTATTACGGAACGATGACGCCTATCAGCCAAGTTGCAAACGTGAACAATACCGACGCCAGAACACTTGTTGTACAGCCTTGGGAGAAGCCTATGCTAGATCCTATTTCAACGGGTATAATTAATGCCAATTTGGGCTTGAACCCAGTAAATAATGGAGAGGTTTTAATTATCAATGTCCCACCTCTTACAGAGGAGAGAAGAATCGAACTTTCTAAACGCGCAAGAAGTGAGGGTGAATCGGCAAGAGTATCTATTCGCACTGCGAGGAAAGATGCAAACGATATTCTTAAATCGGCAAAAGAAGAGGGTTTGAGCGAAGATATGCTCAAGACAGGAGAGGCGAAAGTTCAAGAGATGACAAACGCCTATACAACAAATGTTGAAGAGATTTTATCTACCAAAGAGGCGGATATTATGAAGGTATAACCGAAACGTAATCTAAAACGCTCTCGCCTGGGCACGCGCCTCAGTGTCAGAAGCGACAAGCGCTTCGAGGTCTGGTTTCGACTGGAACCCAACTTTTGAGAGGGCAAACTCTACGATGTCAGGGAGTTGGTGAAACGAAACTTCATCATTTAAAAATCGAGCAACAGCAACTTCATTCGCTGCATTTAGAACAGACGGCGCGTTCCCTCCTTTTGCGAGAACATCAAATGCGAGCCCCAGGTTGCGGAACGATTTGAAATCGGGTTGCTCAAAGGTTAATGCGGGATAGTCTAAAAAGTTAAATCTAGGAAATGTATTCGACAGACGACGCGGATAAGTAAGCGCATATTGAATAGGAAGCTTCATGTCAGGAAGTCCCATCTGGGCTTTCATGGAGCCATCTTCGAATTGAGCAATGCTGTGAATAATAGATTGTGGATGAACAATGATTTCAATTTGATCAGCTTTTAAATCGAAAAGCCATTTGGCCTCAATGACTTCTAATCCTTTATTCATCATAGACGCAGAGTCAATGGTAATTTTTGCCCCCATATCCCAATTTGGATGTTTAAGCGCTTGAGCCTTTGTTACTTGCGACAATTGCTCAGTATTGAATCCTCGAAAAGGCCCACCAGACGCAGTCAGAATGATTTTCTCAAGGGGATTATGAAATTCACCAGCAAGACATTGATAAATAGCGCTGTGCTCCGAGTCAACAGGGTGAATAGAAACCCCAGCCTTTTTTGCCTCAGCAGTTACAAGTTCTCCAGCCACGACCATCGTCTCTTTGTTTGCAAGAGCGATGTGTTTCCCCGCTCGAATCGCACTTAGCGTAGGCTTCAGTCCGGCCGCCCCGACAAGTGCTGTTAGAACCATATCAATGCCCTCCATTTCTACGATCTGCTCCAAGGCGTCCGCACCAGAATAGACTTTAATGCCCTCGTCAAAGAGCACATCGAAAACGCGATCTCGAAGTGAATGCTCTGCGATTACAACTGCATTGGGCCTAAATTCTAAAGCCTGCTTGATCAGAAGGTCTGCATTTCTCCCAGCCGACAGAACTTCAACATGAAGAAAATCGGACTGCTCTCGAATGACATCGAGCGCCTGAGTTCCAATTGACCCAGTTGACCCAAGGATGGCTATGCCGCGTGTTGGGGAATCGGACACTGTATCGGATGGCTTCATAAGAATCCGCACTCAAGTTTTGCTTCCTCACTCATCATATCCTGTGTCCAAGGTGGATCAAAAACAATGTCAACTTTTGCGCTTACAATGCCTTCCATTGCGGCAACCTTGTCTTCAACATCTCTGGGTAGGCTTTCGGCTACAGGACAGTTTGGGGAGGTTAACGTCATTTCTATATCTACAGCACCCTCATCAGAGATTTTCACCTCATAGATCAGGCCCAATTCGTAAATATCAACGGGGATCTCGGGGTCGAAAATCGTTTTTAGTGTTGCGATAATCATATCTGTTGTAGGTAGCGGCATAGTCTTAAACGTTTAGAATTGTTCAGGTCGCATTTGAGGGAAAAGCAGTACTTCTTGTATTGAGGTTTGGTCTGTGAGCATCATCACTAACCGGTCAATACCGATACCCACCCCACTCGTAGGGGGCATACCGTATTCTAGGGCGCGGAGGAAATCTTGGTCGATAAACATCGCTTCATCATCTCCTCTTTTGCCCAACTCCACTTGAGCTTCGAATCGTTCACGCTGATCAATGGGATCATTCAGCTCTGAGTATGCGTTTGCGACCTCAGTGCCGTTGATCATGAGCTCAAAACGCTCTGTATAGTTTGGGTTGTCTCTGTGAACCTTCGTAAGAGGAGACATGTCAACTGGATAATCAGTGATAAACGTTGGCTGGATATACAGGTGCTCACACTTCTCACCGAAGATTTCATCAATGAGTTTACCCTTGCCCATGGAAGCATCAGTGTCAATATTGAGGGTTTTACACGCTTTCCTCAGGCCGTCCTCATCAAGATTGTCAATGTCAACATTTGTGTGCTCTAGAATGGCATCTCTCATCGTCACTCTGGCATAGGGAGGCGTAAAATCAATCTCTTTTCCTGCGAGCGTAACGACAGTTTTACCGTGAACAGATTGCGCGACATTTCCGAGCAAATCTTCCATTGCCTTCATCATCCAATTGTAGTCCTTGTATGCAACGTAAAGCTCAAGAACGGTAAATTCGGGATTGTGAGTCCTGTCCATGCCTTCGTTTCGGAAATTCCTACTGAACTCATAAACGCCTTCAAAACCACCCACAATAAGTCGTTTCAGATAAAGCTCGTTTGCAATCCGAAGATAAAGAGGCATATCCAATGCATTGTGATGCGTTTCGAAAGGCCTCGCTGCAGCTCCCCCTGGAATCGCCTGTAGGACAGGAGTGTCAACTTCTAACCACCCTTCTTTGTCAAAGGCTTCACGGATCGTTCTAATGATGTTACTGCGCGCAACAAACGTTTCTTTGACTTTTTCATTGACGCAGAGATCAACATATCTCATGCGGTACCTCAATTCAGGGTCAGAGAAAGCATCATGGACATTCCCGTCTTCATCTGTCTTCACTGCTGGAAGAGGCCTGACCGCCTTTGAAAGCACCTTGAATCCAGACACTTTTACAGAAGACTCCCCAACCTTGGTTACAAATGTCTCACCTTCAATTCCAATAAAATCCCCCCTGTCAAGGAGCTTTTTGAATACAGAATTGTACATCGTTTTATCCTCTCCCTCACAGATCTCATCCCTATTTAGATACAGTTGAATCGTTCCCTCGGCATCTTGAAGTTCTGCAAAGGACGCTTTCCCCATAATTCTTCGGCTCATCATGCGGCCTGCCATGCTGACTTTAACACCTGGCTTGAAGTCATCCTTGAGGGATTTACTTTTGTGGGTTACTACAAATTCCTCCGCAGGATATGGGTTTATCCCTAAATCCTTTAATTGTTGTAAAGACGCTAATCGAATCTGTTCTTGCTCACTCCTTATCATGCGTCAAATATACGATTTGATACTTGCCAATATTCTGACAATTGTTTTTAGTTTCTTATTAGCTTTGCCCCGAATATTAATACGAATAACAACAACTTTTTATGAGTATAAAAACAAAGGTTTTAATCGCATTCTTAATTTCTCCGCTGCTTTTTACAGCCCAAATTGAGCCAATACCTTCAATTCAAATTCAAGAGGTCGTCGTTATTGCTTCACCAGGTGAAGTCAAAGCCAAGGACTCTCCGAGGTCGATATCTGTCATTTCTTCTGAAGAAATAATCCAAAGTGCTGCAGTATCTATTGGAGAGACCCTCGAATTGGTTACAGGCGTAGACCTGCGTCAAAGGGGCGCACTCGGCGTTCAGTCAGACCTCACGATACGCGGGGGATCATTTGAACAAGTCGCATTGCTTGTGAATGGCGTGCGTTGGAGCGCACCTCATACAGGACACCATCTCATGGACATCACCTTCGACCCAGAAGACATTCACCGCATCGAGGTGGTCAGAGGCGGAGCCTCGCCCTTCGTAGGAAAAGGCGCGTTTTCGGGAGCGGTTCAACTCTTTACAGGCCCAGCCTCGACAAACAAAACACTTCTTTCTGTCGGTGCCGGGTCGTTTGGCTTGTTTAGGGCAAAAGCAACGGTGGATTTTGGATCACCAAATGTGCGCCACAGAGTCGCATTGAGTCAGACCACGACATCTGGGTACAATGAAAACACTGACGCGGAGATGATATTGGGGTCATACGCGACAACAGTATCTTCTGATCTCGGATTGTTTAAATTCCAAGTGGGCGTGGCTGATAAAGCATTTGGCGCTCAAAACTTTTATACAGCTAATTTCCCCACCCAATATGAAGAAACGAGGACCCTTCAATCACAATTGTCTTGGGAAAAGTCTTTTGGAGACTTAAGTTTATTTGCTGCCGCCTATGTGAGAAGTCACACAGATCGATTTGAATTGTACCGAGAATCGGAAGGCTATTACGAACCCACTGAAGATGGATTCTTCGTGATGGACGACGATACTGCTGCGACATGGTATCAAGGTCCAAACAGGCACATAAGTATTGTAAAAGGCGTGACCATGAATGCGTTATACAGCAGTTCTTTAGGTCAAACAGCCTTCAGAGTTGACCTGAGAGACGAGGCCATTTATAGCAATTTACTAGGGACAGAAGCGGGTGCTGTTGGTGGTCTTTTTGAAGGGGACTCAATCTATTCAAGAGCAGACCGTCGATGGACAAACGAGGCCGCGCTATCTCACAGAATAGAATGGGGCAGGTTTGCCACGACCATCAACATGTCTGTTATAGAAATGGATTCACTATTTATTCTGCCTGGCGCTGATTTAACAATGCGCCTAGATAAGAGTGGTAATTTGTTGTGGTTCGGCTCGGTCAACCGCTCTGTTCGACAGCCCTCCTTTACCGACTTATATTACAATTTAGGAGGTGCACAGGGATCCATTGATTTGGTTCCAGAGCTTTCCGATAATTTTGAGACAGGAGTGAGGGCCAACATGGCGCTAAGCGAAACCACCTCTCTCATGTTTGAACAAACAGCTTTCATCCGTCAAGGGCACAACCTGATTGATTGGGTGAGATATGAAGGGTCATTAACGACACAGGCCGCCAACTTAAGAGAAGTTACATTTAATGGAATGGAGACGTCCTTGTTATTGCGAGACAGATACAACAACTCGTTTGGTGTTTCTTATACTTTTATCAATGCAGAAGAATCCAGTGATGGGTTTGAGTCAAACTATGTTCTCGATTTTCTCCGCCACAAGCTTGATATAAGGACGTCCCTATCTCTTCCCGCAGACCTTACGCTCTCTTTGAGGTATTCATTACAAGACAGGGAGGGTGGCTACTACAGTCCCGTAGAAGGAGAAGAGGTTGAGTTTTCACCTGTGGGGCTTCTGGGGGCAACTTTGAGCCGCGAATTCATGGAGGGCAAGCTGAAGGCGAATGTCAGAGTAGACAATGCGCTAGATGTTGCGTATGTCGATATAGGAAATGTGATGTTGCCTGGCAGATGGATGCGGGCAAGCCTTACCTTCGTGTTTAATTGACACTAATTAAATATAGATATTGATATGGCTGATATGAGAGACCTGATTGAAAATTTTCCTGAACAAATAAGTGCTGCAGTGACAGACATGCAGAATAAGGACGCGGGCCTGCATAAAGAAGTATCATCTGGCTTTTCGCCAAATGGTGTTTTGATTTTAGGGATGGGAGGTTCTGGAATTGGCGGCGCGATCGCCTCAGACATCCTCTCACATGACAGTACAATTCCGGTGGTCGCAAATTCAGATTATTTGATCCCAGGATGGGTTTCTCAAAGCACGCTTGTGTTGGCCTGCAGTTATTCGGGAAACACAGAAGAGACCATTGAAGCGGTTACTTCTTCACATGAACGAGGTGCTAAGATTGCGGTGATTACTTCTGGAGGTTTGCTCGGAGCGCTTGCTGAAAAACACAACTGGCCTTTTGTTTCTATGCCCGGTGGCCAGCCCCCGAGGTCACAATTTGGACGCAGTTTTGTGGGGCTCGCTTGGACGCTGAAACAATTCGGATGCTTTTCTGAGAAAATGTATTCAGAACTAGAGGCAACGTCAACATCAACTGCAGATGCTTTTGGATCTGTTTGTGAGCAGGCTGAATCGATTGCAGATTTAGTCGTGGGAAAGTCAATTTTATTGTATTCAGATACTGGTGTTGGATCTATTGCTACACGTTGGCGCCAGCAGCTTAATGAGAACAGTAAATTACTGGTCAACACTCAAATGTTCCCTGAGATGAACCACAACGAACTTGTGGGCTGGGATTCTGGAAACGAAAGCGATGTAGTGTTGATTATTCGGACCCCGGAGGATCACAAGCGCACGCAATTTAGAATGAACGTTTGCTCGGAAATTTTTAGAGAATTCGGCGCGGATGTTGTGGTTATTGATGCTGAAGGAGAGAATCAAATGCAGCGTCTCATGTACCTCATTCAACTGGGCGATGTGCTCTCGTTGCTACTTGCGGAGAGAGCAGGCATTGATCCTGTGGACATCACAAATATTGAGCGGCTGAAGGCTGAGCTCAGTACGCTGAAGTAGTTCAATGAGGCAGCTCGCATTTGAGGACCTAGGTACCATGAGGTATAAGCCTTGTTGGGATTACCAGGAAGAGGTTTTCAAATCGGTGATTGATCAAAAAATTGCCAGGCGAGATGCCCTTTCGGGAGACCCCAATGCCAAGCGGCCTCTCCCAACGAGCCGTTTGTTATTTGTAGAACACCCCCATGTTCTTACCCTTGGAAAAAGTGGTGACGCTGAAAATGTGATTGTGAGTCCTGCACGTTTGGCTGAATTGGGTGTTGACTACTTCCCCATTAACAGAGGGGGAGACATTACTTACCATGGACCAGGACAGTTGGTGGCATATCCCATTTTAGACCTCGATCAGTTTTTTACAGACATTCATAAATATCTCCGTTTTCTCGAGGAATCGGTTATTAGGACTTGCGCTGATTTCGGAGTTGAGGCAGGCAGAATACAAGGCCAGACTGGGGTTTGGGTGGATGTGGAGGCTGGCAAAGGTGCGCGGAAAATTTGCGCATTCGGTGTGAAATGCAGTCGTTGGGTGACGATGCATGGTCTTGCCTTTAATGTCGATTCGGATTTAAACTTCTTTGACCTCATCATTCCTTGTGGAATTTCTGACAAAGGAGTGACCTCCTTGTCAAAGGAAGTCGGACGAAATATCCCGCTTGAAGAAGTGAAGCCCCTTTTAAAAACACACCTTCAAAATCTCTTTCAATGGGACGAGGTAACTGCCGCTTAACATTTTATATTTTGTTTTAATTGTCGCGGAACTTCATATGCCTGATGTATATTTATCTTAAACCGGCATCAAACCATATGAAATTTCTGAGGACATAAACATTTGCTAACGCGTTTATTACACGAATATAAATTCAGGGTCGACGTTTATAAAACACGAATACTTCTCATGACTTGATGCGGTTTCTTTCGAAGAAAATTAGTCATGCGTCAAAGCTTAAATGTACTTGTTGTTGATGATGAAGCGCCTGCAAGGGAAGTGCTTTGTCGTCAAATCGAAAGGAGTTGTCCGTATCTTAATGTGATCCAAACAGCATCAAATGCCCGCGAAGCAAGATCCTATATTGAGAGCCTCGCTCCAGACATTGTATTTGTTGATATACAGATGCCCGATGAAACAGGACTTGAATTAATAGATGGATATAAGGACAGAGACTTTTACGTTGTATTTGCGACGACTTACCACAAATATGCAGTCGACGCTCTGAGGCAGAGGGCTTTTGATTACCTCCTTAAACCCATTGACAAAGACGAGCTCAAAGCGTGCGCACGGCGCATTTTAATGCACTTCTACCTGAAGAGAAAACCGGGAATGGGCGCGCTTCCTCCTGCGCCCAGGAGATTTGAGGTTGTAACCTCGAGAAAAAGACATTTTGTGAGACATGAAGACATCCTCCATATCGAGGCCTGTGGCAGTTACTCGACGTTATTTCTGGAATCTGGGCGGAGACTAACGATTTCAAAAAACCTTAAAAAGGTCGAAGATATTTTAGATGATCCGGTTTTTTTTCGTGTTCACAATTCTCAAATCGTTCACCTTAATTGTATCCACTCGTGTAACTATAAAACACACTCTATCACCCTCACTAGTGGAAAAGAGATTCCTATGGCGGTAAGGAAGCGAGAAGAGCTTCGCAAACGGATGTCATCCTTAATTGCCAGTTAATGATGCGATACACGTTCGGTATAGGTACTTTTGCAACATGCTTAAAGATATTAGATCATTAAACAGCGCGGAGTTACGAGATGCAGTTGTATCAATGGGGGAGAAGCCATTCAGGGCCAAACAATTGGAAGAATGGATATGGTCTAAATCGGCATCATCATTTGATGAAATGACAAATTTAGGGATTGGCTTTCGCCAAAAGCTGGCAGAAAACTTCTCATTAAAACGCATTGAATTAAGTGAAAAGCAATTCAGTCGGGACGGCACGGTAAAGTGCGCATTCAAAGTGGAGACAGTCAAGCCAGGAGATCTAAATATTGTTGAGGGGGTCTTAATTCCCACAAAATCGAGAACAACAGCGTGTATTTCGTCTCAAGTTGGCTGCAGTCTTGCGTGTTTGTTTTGCGCCACAGGAAAGTTAAAGCTCATGAAAAACTTGACCGCTGCGGAGATGTACGACCAGGTTGAGATGATTGCTTCTATTGCGCAAGAAAGAGAAAAATCGAATCTCTCAAACATTGTTTATATGGGCATGGGGGAGCCGCTTTTAAATTATAAAAATGTGATTGAAAGTGTGGAGAGAATTTGTGGAACACCCGGATTAGGGATGTCACCTCGTAGAATAACGATCAGTACAGCCGGAATTGCAAAAGCAATAAAACGTCTTGGAGACGACGAGGTTAGATTCAACCTTGCGCTTAGTCTGCACGCCGCGAACGACAAGAAGCGTTCAGAGATTATGGCCATTAATGATTCTAACAATATTGAGGCGCTGGCCGAAGCGCTGATTTATTTTCATGAAAAAACAGGTTCTCGTGTAACGTTTGAGTACATTATTTTTCGGGACTTTAACGACTCCATCGAAGACGCTCAGGAACTTGCGGTTTTCTGCAAACATGTTCCCTGTAAAATAAACATTATTGAATACAACCCGATAGATGATGGTCGTTTTCAGCAAGCAGATGCCGTCAAGGTGGATGCTTTTAAAGACCACCTTGAAAGTAAAAACTTAATTGTTAACGTTCGCAGATCTCGGGGGAAAGACATTGACGCTGCGTGTGGTCAACTCGCCAATAAGAACGAACAAGGCAAAGACTCCTTGAAGAAGTCAACCTCTTAATCCAGCTTTAGAATAGCCAGGAATGCGGACTGTGGCACCTCTACCGTTCCAATCTGGCGCATACGCTTCTTTCCTTTTTTCTGTTTTTCTAGGAGCTTACGCTTACGTGTAATGTCTCCACCATAGCACTTCGCTGTGACGTCTTTTCGGACCGCACTGATTGTTTCTCGTGAAATGATTTTTGCTCCAATCGCAGCTTGGAGCGCCACCATAAACTGTTGTCGCGGGATTAATTCCTTCAATTTTATACAGATCCGCTTTCCGAAATCGTGCGCATGGTCTCTGTGGATTAGTGCCGAGAGGGCATCTACTTGATCTCCGTTTAGAAGAATGTCAAGCTTGACAAGATCAGACTCTCGATATCCATCAGGGAAGTAATCAAACGAAGCATAACCCCTTGAGATACTCTTAAGTTTGTCGTAAAAGTCGAATACAATTTCGCCAAGTGGCATGCTGAATGTAAGCTCTACGCGTTCTGAAGTAAGATAGACCTGGCTTACAATTTCACCACGTTTTTGAATACAAAGACTCATTACAGGACCGATGTAGGATGATTTTGTAATGATTTGTGCTTTAATGTAAGGCTCCTCAACCTTCACAAGACCTTTGTTTTCAGGCAAATCAGAAGGGTTGTTAATGATCTGTTGAATTCCGTTTGGAAGGTGAGCGATGTAGCTCACGTTAGGAACGGTCGTAATAACCGTCATATTGAATTCCCGTTCGAGTCTTTCCTGAACGATTTCCATATGTAACATTCCCAAGAAACCACATCTAAAACCGAAGCCTAGTGCGGCTGAACTTTCTGGTTCGAAAACTAGAGAAGCATCATTGAGCTGGAGTTTTTCCATAGAAAAACGGAGTTCTTCATAATCTTCTGTGTCGACAGGATAGAGTCCTGCAAAAACCATGGGCTTCACATCTTCAAATCCTTTAACTGCAGTCGTGCATGGGTTTTCGAAGGTCGTAATGGTATCTCCCACTTTGATCTCTTTTGCATCCTTAATTCCCGAGATAACGTAACCTACGTCACCAGTGCTCAAGGTCTCTTTAGGGATGAGGTCAAGCCCCAGAACACCTATTTCGTCTGCGATATATTCTTTATTCGTGGAAAGTAATTTTATCTTGTCGCGACGTTTAATTGATCCATTGATGACTCTGAAGTAAGCAACAATCCCTCTGAAGCTATTGAAAACGGAGTCGAAAATCATCGCCTGAAAAGGGGCTTCAGGATCACCTTTCGGGGCTGGCACCCTTTCGATGACTGCTTTAAGAATATTCTCTACGCCCAGTCCAGACTTGCCCGAAGCAAAAATTATTTCTTCTGCTTCGCAACCGATGAGGTCAATGATTTGGTCTCCCACCACCTCTGCGTCGGCAGAATCCAAATCCATTTTATTGAGGACGGGGATTATTTCCAAATCATTTTCAAGGGCGAGATAGAGATTAGATATAGTTTGGGCCTCGATTCCTTGAGTGGCATCCACAATAAGCAAGGCACCTTCACAAGCAGCAATAGAACGGCTCACTTCGTATGAGAAATCTACGTGACCTGGTGTGTCAATTAAGTTTAAAAGATATTCTTCACCGTCAGTATGGGTGTGTACCATTTGAATCGCATGACTCTTAATGGTTATCCCCCGTTCTCTCTCGAGGTCCATATCGTCCAAAGCCTGATCTTGCATCTGACGCTCTGTGATCGTCCCCGTTTCCTGAAGAAGTCTATCTGCAAGCGTGCTTTTACCATGATCAATATGGGCGATAATACAGAAGTTTCTAATTTTTTTCATCAATGTTTAATCGTAGCTGAAATTCCTCACAGAGCTGCAAAAATAAGCCGTTAATCCGCACGTTCCACTAATTTGTTTTTTACCGTGCCTACACGTTGTATATTTACCCTTGCAAAACGTCCTTTTTACAATGATTCGATTCCTACAATACACCTTTATTTTAAGCTCACTGCTCTTAATCTGCTCTACAAGCTTCATTGCGCAGAACGAAGTAGATTTTTCAGAGAATATTACAGCTCAAAAAATCTTTGATTCCTACGGTGGTTTCGACCACGCAGTTCTCAAAATGAACAGAGAAGAATGGAAGATTGTTAGGGCTTGGGAAGGCTTTGACGAGAACGCATATCTTGAGACTTTGGTCAGCTTTAAGGCGTCGTTTTCAGACGATCGTGAGAAAAGAAAAATAAGTCGACAAGCGAAAGTGCTTCAAAGTGATTGCAATTGCTGGGTTGAACCAGACGACTCATATACAACACTGGTCCCTCCTCCAGGCCTTGGTGGATTGCAACCAAATGAGGAGCAATGGGAGACTCAAGGAGGCGCTGGATGGGATGTTGATTGTGCATCAGCTCCCATTTCTTTTCCGGGATGGACCTTTGATCTCTATGGCAATACATATACAGAGTTTTACGTCAACTCAAAAGGAATGATTTCATTTGGGGGCGATGTAATAGACTGGACACCGACAAAGTTTCCCGAAGCAGAGTACAATCAAATTGCAGGATACTGGCAGGATACGGACAACCGTTCTGTGGGTGAAATCAAGTATAAAGTCACGCAAGATGCCGTATATGTCAATTATGTGGAAGTCGGCTATTACAACAACCACAACGATCTGACAAACAGTTACCAAATCATTATCACGCCTAACGACGGTCTCATTGGTGATGGGAACAATGCGCAGGTGTGTTATCTTGACATGAACTGGGCGCATGGAGATATAGGTGGAAGTGGTGGTTGTTGTGGAGATACTCCAGGTGTTACGGGAGCCGACCAAGCTTCTACAGGTGCTGCCGGACCACACGTTCAATTTGGACGATTCAATCTTTTAGACGATACATACAATGGCCCATATGGTATTGGAGACGGATTTGAGGACGGAATCAATTGGCTGGATTTTAAATTCTTTAATATCAATACAGCTGTTTCCAGTACGAATCTTCCGCCAGTTCCGACGGAAAATGTGGGATGCGATACAATTACCATTTGTTTGGGCCAAACCTTTGATCTCGGAATTAATTTTCTCGGACCTGAACCAGGCCAGTCTGTGACGCTTGATGTTACCCCAAACCTTACTCCTGGAAACGACATTCTTGACCTAACGATAACTAGTGGAGAAACAGCCAATTTGAATGGTATTTTTCAAGGGAACGTACCTGGCATTAGTACAATAGACATTACTGCCACAGATGACGGGACACCCGCATCGATAACGACGATAACGACGGTTATCGAAGTCCTCGACGTGACGTTGCCAGAATTGAGCATTTCAGGAAATTTATCGATTTGTGCAGGATCGGCGACAGAAATTACAGCATTGGGTGATTTTGACAGTTTTTCATGGAACCTAAGCAGTCAATTTACAGACGGCGCCGTGGCAACCATTCCTTTTGGCGGACTTATTGTCGTAACAGGTAACCTTGACGTTGGATGTTCAGTGTCGCAGACTTTTGAAATAGATCAAACGCCTTATTATTTGCCCAGTATTGAACCTGCACCAAATGAGTTGGTTATTTGTTCCGACGACACAGCCTATGTGTCTGTCCTTGATCTGGATGAGATATACGTGAGTTATCAGTGGGAGGCTGATTGGAATGGGCTTGGGGGTGAGGTTTATGAAGTGGGGCCTAATGGTGACGAGGCATGGCTTGCGCCGGGGATGTATCGCCTTTTAGTCGAAGATGCGGGCGGATGTTTCGGACAACGCGTTTTCGAGGTGAACGGAGTGGACTCTACGATTCCAGACGTCACGGTTCCGACGATGTGTTCAGAGCTGGACACAGTTGAGTTTGACGGCGGGCTTTCAAGTGCTCTGGAGGGAAATTTGAATTTAAAACTGATTACATCAAATAATTTGGGGTGGCTGGGCAGTTTTATTATTTTGTCCGTAAATGGAGATGAAGTGGGGATATTCACTGTAACGGAATCTGATAACAACTTCGCTAATTATTCATATCCAATTACTTTTGGAGACTTTATTGAGGTGGAATATATCTCCGATAATCCCAGTGGAGACATAAACAACCAAGTCCAAGTTTATAACTGTAGCGCCAACCAAAACCTGACGGAAATAAACGACCTAGTATCAGGAATTATTTACTCTGAAAATGCACAATGTGAGACACAGCCAGCCTTTGGGGTCTGGGAGGAGGTAAGCGGACCCGGTACCTCTTGGTTTGAGAATGAGGACCAGTACAATACCCTTTGGGCTCCCACGGAGTATGGGATGTATGAGCTTTGTTTCTATGAAGAGAATTGTAACATCCCATATTGCTATGATGTGGAGGTGACACTTCCGCCCACCATTACCTTAAATGAAACAGACGTTTTCTTGTGTGAAGGCGAAGGGCTGGATTTATTTGCAGACACGACAGACGCAGGGGGAGCGGCGACAATAAACTGGCCATACCCAGGCACTGACCATATTCTAAATAATGAATACGTTTACGACGAATACACAGAAGCAACGATTGTCGTTGTCATTGAAAATGGTTGCGGGTCAGATGAGGCACAGGTCGAGGTCACAGCCCAATTTTCTCCACTGATTGACAGCATGTTCTTGTGTGATGAAAACGATTCAATTACAATAGACCCCGTCGAAGGAGATGAGAATGCAAACCAGGATTATGATTGGACTTGGAATGGCTCAGAAGTAAATGGAGATGATGAATTGGTTATAAATGCAACAGGATCATACTGTGTGACTGTGACAAATGAGTGTTTTCCGGAAGGCGATACAGATTGTGGCTTCGTAGATATTGTAAGTCAAATTGACAATGTTTTTGCCGCAGAAGCTGGTGGCGTCATTGCCGATTGTGACGGAGAAGGTATTGATTTAGATGGGGATACTTTTATTGAATTAACCCTTCCAAACGATCAATATACTGCGACGTGGCCTGATGGATCGACTGGTTTAACTTGGACCATAGATGAGGCCCTTCAAGCCACTGACGCAAATGGGAACCTCCTTTTTGATGACAATGGAGACCCGGTTTGGCAATACAATGGCAATGACATTTGTGTTGAAATAGCAGACCCTTATGGATGTGGTGTCACAGAGCACTGCGTGTTTTTATTTGTCGGACAAGCGCCGACAATTAATCCTGACATGAATGGCGTTCCTGCTGATCAGCTTGATGATGTTATCACGATGTGTCCAGAGATTCCATATGATTTCGATTTGAATGCATTTCAGCCAGGACCTCCATATAGTGATATCTCATGGTCAACAGTATGCGATGGAGAATATATTTTCTTTGGGAATGATGAGTCAGAAACCCTGACGAGCTGGCAGTTTCCAGATGACTGTTGGGGGCAGGTATTAACGCTCCAGGGTTCGCTCGCAAACCCTTGTGCGCCTGGTGGACTCCAGTGGGAGTTGGAGGTCGAAGTGGATGTCTGTGCCATCACGATTCCCAACGTTTTCACACCGAGGAATGCCGACACCATGAATCCAAGCTTTCAGATTTTGGACCTCGAAAATTATGACAATGTAATGGTTCGGATTTTTGACAGATGGGGAGGGCTTGTCTATACAAATGACAATTACAAAAACACCAATGCATGGTACGGTGACGATTCAGCGGATGGCACTTACTGGTATACGATACTTTTGCCAAATGGCTTAACCCATCAGGGTACCGTCTCTATTTTTAGGTAGCGTAATACACTCCGATTTGGCAAAAGCACGTACCCGTTATGTCTGTTCCGAATGCGGAACGTCTACTGCTCAGTGGGTGGGAAAATGTCCAGGATGCAAAGCATGGAACTCCCTCAAGGAAGAAACAATTACAGATTCGGGAAAACGCGCGCATAGATATTCTACAACTTCTCCTCAGGGTGGAGTTCTTACTCAAAAAGCGAGACCTCTGGCAGAGGTTACGATCGAAAACATTGTCCGGCTTCCATCAGGTGAAGGCGAATTAGACCGGGTTTTGGGTGGAGGTGTTGTGCCAGGATCATTAATTCTTTTAGGAGGTGAGCCAGGGATAGGAAAGTCGACATTGATGCTTCAGATGGCCATGATGGTCAGCACTACTGGGGCCAAGGTTTTATACGTCAGCGGCGAAGAAAGTCCAGAACAGGTGAGGATGAGAGCTTTGCGTATAGGTGCGGTTCCAAAATCCCTAATGGTGCTTCCAGAGACAAGGGTGCCGATGGTCTTAAATGCGTTGCAAGAAGATGAATTTTCACTTTTGGTCATTGATTCAGTCCAAACTTTAGACCAGCCGGAGGTAGATGGTGCCCCCGGTTCTGTATCTCAAATTAGAGAATCAGTGGCCGCCATTACATCCCATGCAAAGTCTTTTGCGCTACCTGTATTTCTGGTAGGCCACATTACGAAAGAGGGATCTCTTGCTGGGCCCAAAGTACTTGAGCACATGGTGGATGTTGTGCTTCAATTTGAAGGTGATCGCAATCACGCATATCGCATGTTGAGAGCTGCAAAAAACAGATTTGGGACGACTTCTGAGCTCGGGATCTATGAGATGATGGGGGATGGGTTGAAAGCCGTAGAGAATCCCAGCGAAGTGCTTTTAGGTGAAGCTGGCGAAGCGTCAAGTGGCTCGGCGATCTCAGTTGCATTGGAGGGCGCACGACCTCTGTTGGTTGAGATTCAAGCGCTTGTCAGTACAGCAGTTTACGGGACCCCTCAGCGCTCAGGAACAGGGTTTGACCTTCGCAGGTTAAACATGCTGCTCGCGGTACTTGAAAAGAGATGTGGTTTTAAACTTGGCGCTTTTGATGTCTTCCTGAATCTTGCAGGAGGCCTTAAAATAAGCGACCCTGCAAATGACCTTGCTGTTGTCGCAGCGATATTGTCCTCTAGCTTAGACCTTCCTCTTGACCGTGACACTTGTTTTGCAGGAGAAGTAGGGTTAAGCGGAGAGATAAGACCTGTGGCGAGACTTGATGAAAGGATGTCAGAAGCATCACGATTGGGAATGAAACGGATGCTCGTAAGCGGTCATGGAAAAAGACCTCCTACGCCAAAAGGGTTAACACTCGTACCCATCAAACGCGTTTCAGAAATACAGCGTGTGATTTTCTAGATCCTCTAGATTCTTTAGACTCCAGCTAGAACGACAACAAATTCTCCCCGAGGTGCCTTTTCGTCAAAATGCAAAATCGCCTCCGCCACAGTTCCTCTAAATATTTCTTCGTGAAGTTTTGAGAGTTCTCTACAAAGCGCAATTTTGCGTTCAGAACTTTCGTATTTCACGAGTTCATTTAGGAGTTTTATTATTCTGTGGGGGCTTTCGTATAACACAACCGTACGCTCCTCTTCTAGGAGCGCTTGGAGTCGTTTTTGGCGCCCCTTTTTGTGAGGCAAAAACCCTTCGAATACGAACCTGTCACATGGAAGACCAGACACGACAAGGGCTGGAACAAAAGCAGTGGCACCGGGCAAACAACTGACGTCTATCCCGGCTTCCACGCACGCTCTAACAAGTAAGAATCCGGGGTCAGAAATGGCAGGTGTTCCCGCATCTGAACACAATGCATAGTTCAACCCAGACCTTATTTGTTCTACAATAGCATCTACAGCTCGGTGTTCATTGTGAAGGTGGAACGCGCGAAGCGGTCTGTCTATTGAATAATAATGAAGCAGTTTGCCCGTCGTACGTGTATCCTCAGCGAGGATTAAATCGGCAGACGTGAGAACCTCTAGGGCCCTTTCTGTGATGTCCTTTAAATTCCCTATCGGTGTAGGAACAATGTCTAAACGTCCTAAATTCATGATTGAAATCTCCGTGTAATTCTCATTTTAAATCCTTCAATCGCAGACTCAATTTCGGGCTTCGTCCCCATGGTATTTATGCTTTTGTGAAAGACATCCCAGGCAGCTTCAAAATGGCGACATGCATCAACTGAGTCGAGCATATCATTAAAATTTTTGGTGTCATTTGAAAAAAGAGTCGATGTGAAATTCGCTCTATCTAGGATTGTCAATCCTTCTCCAATTGAAGAAAGCGGGTGAGATTGTAAACTTTCTGCAAGACTTTTTTTGCCCATCTTTTTCTTAGATTTCGGGGGCATTTCAATCGCAGTAACTTCTGCAATGGAATCGATAAGATTGGTTTGGGATTCATCCTCTTTGTCAAAGCGCACATCTTCATCCACTTTCACCATCGCTTCGAATGCCTTAAAACGCAAGATGGTGAGCCGCTCATGTAAATCTCTTGATTTAATTTGAAGCCGCTCCATGCCTTCTTTTGACATGTTGCCAGACTGCATATCTCTAACGCCCTGTTCAATTTGGGCCGCTAAATTTTCCAGAGGTATATGCTTGTCGTCACCCATTTTTATTTTCAGTCATTTGCTTGCCAAAGATACACCTCCCATTAAAATATTTAAAAATCTTCGTCCTCTATATCATCTAAACGCTTCGATTTCTTTTCTTTTCCAGATTTCCCTTCACGTTTCTGCGCATCATCATCTTGATCTGAGTCAGAACCTTTGATAGAATTTCGAAGTCGATCTAGTTCTGTTGAAATCGACTTTTTGCGGTGCGACTTATGTGCCTCCCTGTCATAGCTATAAATAGGTTCTTCGAGTGTGCCATCCATCGCAAGGAAGAAAATGCTTCCAAGATTGTCATCTTCGATTTCTCCAAACTCTACCTGTCTCGAATCTCTCAGGTCTCTAAGCGCAAACCCAAGGGTATAGTCGATTTGTCCTGAAAACGTGTGCTTACCCTCAAGACTGACGTTCATTGCCGATGATTGAATATTAAAATAAGGTATCGTTGTTGAGGAAGAAACAACAATCACAGCGCTTTCAATGTGAGCGAACGCGATGTCCTTTAATCGTCCACGTAGATCTTCAGGATCTACCAGTGGGGCAATTAACCTGTGTTCCTTTAAGTAATCCGCAACGTCATCGAAGACCTCAAAGTTTCGCAGCCTCCCATGGTTAATCTCAACATCAAGATTTGAGAGGAGTCCATCGGAGATCCAATTCCCATTTAAGTCCCACTCCAAATTAATATTTCCTGCCACATTTACCGCACCCTGAACATGATCAGACCGCAAGGTTGTTTGCCCGAAATTGTTGTATGTTTTGAATAAATCTGGGAGAGATAAATTATCTGTTGTGCCTGATAGCCCAAGAATCCAACCACTGCCACCAGGTGTAAGCGCGCCCTCTACTCTGGCATGCCCCTGAAGCGCTTGTCCTTTTGCGTTTCGAATAGCCAGTCGAGACGCACCGAGATCCATTCTAGAAGCCAAAGACTGACACTCGAGGTTGCCCCAGTAAAGTCTGTCTACAGCAAGCTTAATTCCCAAATCAGACCCGAATGGCAACAATGTTGCTTTGGTATTCACCTTGTTGTCGTGTTGGAAATTGCCCCACCATGCAAGAATCCCGTCTACAATGATGCTTTCAGCCTTGAGATTCAAGTTTCCCTTTAAAGCGCCACCTTTGCGCCATTTTTCTACGCCCAACAGTTTGCCATCCACCCCCCCTCGATTGCCATTCCAATCAAAGTCAAGTGACCGTATGGTAAGGTTTTCATCTTTTACTTCGGCTTCTAAGTTTCTGATTAAATAGGGTGAAGCGTTAAGTTCTCCCTCTATACTTTGAGAGGAAATCTCGGCAAAGACATCGTAAATCTTGCCAGATGTAGAGATTTTTAAACGGCCATCAATTTTAATCTCACCATTGTTAGGCAAAACAGACATTTCGGCTGTCTGAAGTTGTGGCACCCAACTTGTGTAGGAAGACTGCGCATCGATCTTTAAAGCTCCACTTAGTTTTAGCGGTGATTTCTTCAAGTCCACGCATTCTGCCATTGCGTTTACTGCGATACCATTTGATGTGATAAGAATGTGAGTGACTTTTAATCCGACTGATGACTTACCGATTGAATAATCAAAAACACCACTCGATTCAATATTGCCCGTGGTGTTTAATGCAAGCCCAGTTAATTTAGGAGATATGGCGAAATTTCCGCCATTGAGTGACCATTCAAGATTTGCTTTTTTTGGATTTGCATTTAACGATATCGAAGCTTCCCCACTATAATCCCACCCATCAAACACCTCTTTTTCAGCCCAAATGGATTTCAAGTCTTCCAACTCTATGTTGTCACTTTCTATGTTAATACGCCACGCCTCATCACCTTCAGCGGACCTCTGGGCTGTTCCTTTAAAAGACAGGTCATTGATGACGGCATCATTGATTTTTACTTCAAACGCTCCGTCTTCCTCCATTTTATATGATGTTGAGACATAACCTTCAAGTGGCAAAAGCTGATCACTGCCTTGGCCTTTTGCGATCACAAAATCCGAAAAGGATGACTCAACCATTCCATCTGAAACAATTGCATCACGGATTAAACATTCGTACCTGTCTTCTTTTATTGTAGATGCAACGACCTGTATATCACGAAGAATAATTTGAGAAATATCCAAGCCCTCCGCTCCTTCATCTTCCTTTTTGGTCACTAAAATATCAGTATTCCATGTGCCGTTGCGATGTTCTTTCAAGTGTAAGATTGCCCCATCAATAATAAGCGCATCTAGCACGGGCTCTCCAAATAAGACATCCCAAAGAGAAAATGCGACACCCAAACGTTGTGCTTTTACAAGCGTGTCCGAAGTTTCACCAATGTGACTGGCCGATCCGAGTAAGATCACATCGTATAAATCGACTGTTACTTTTGGAAATTCTCGCCAAATAGAAACCCCTACATCTCGGACACTTAATTCAGTTAACAGTTCGTTATTTACCTTTTCTAAAGCGGAAGATTTCCAGTGGTTTTCGTTTAACAATACGGCAAGGCTTAACCCGCCGACAACAATTGTGACGATTGCAAGGGCGATTAAGATGATGCGTTTATATGACATTACCTGACGTAATCACCCATATGTGTAAGTCCCCCTTTTTGAATGAGCTTTCTAAATATTCTGTTGTTTTCTGGATTAAGCTTGTATTCACTTACCTTTTCTTGGAATCCATCCTTCTTTTTTACAACTTCAAATGCGCCTCCTTCGTTGGCACTTAATATTTCTTCCCAGATGGCGGCTTTTTCCTTGTCCTTGCCATCAAATTCATAAATATGCAGGATGTCTTTTGAACGTTTTGCGAACAACAAATTCCATCGTTCGGAGTCTTCTGATTTGATGCTAAGGATATGGTAACCCGCAAATTTTCGAAGCACACTTTCGGTTCCCAACACAAGGGCATCATTATCAGTTCCGAATGTCACATATTGGGCGTTGATCGTTAAATGTTCTTGAACGTCATCACCTTGCGCTGCAGAGGTCCATTCACCGAGCCAGCTATTTGGGAAATGTGTTTTATCTCTGCGGTTAAAAGGCATGGGTTCTGAAAATGTGACATCAACGCAGCCAGTAAAAAGAATGAGCGCTCCAAGTGAGATGATAAGTTTAGACTGTTTCATGAGATGAAAGTTTAATTACAAAAACAAAGCAAACATGCCGACAACAAGACAATAAACGGCAAACCACATCAAGTTAGCGCCTTTGACGAGTGCGACCATCCACTTACAAGCAGCGATTCCAGCTAAAAAAGCAGCTACAACACCCACAGCATAACCGAAAACAGGAATGTGTGAATTATTCACAAAAGGGTCACTTGCCTCTGTCAAATCTTTTATCTCTAGGAGATTCGCCCCTACAATAGGTGGCAGTGCCATCAAGAAACTAAACTTTGCCGCTTCGGCTCTCGAAATCCCTAACAGTAAAGCTGCACCGATGGTACTCCCCGATCTGCTTATCCCAGGAAGTATCGCCATGGCTTGGGCCAGTCCGATTAAGATTACATTTCCCGGTTTCAAGGGTTTTTCAAACGTTGCTTTTACTTTTTGTGAAACAGCTAAGATCACGGCTGTAATGAGAAGCATCGCGCCCACAAATTGAGTGGAAGCAATATTCTCAATGGCATCTTTCATAGACAGACCTATGGCGGCTGCAGGAATAGCGCTAAGCGCAATTAACCCAACATACTTCCTTGCCTTTAGACCCTCAACGTCGCGCTTAAAAAAGTTCAGGAATAAACGGATGATGTCAGATCTGAAAACGACAATTGTGCTTAGGGCAGTTGCGCCATGGACAAGAACAGCGAAAGTGAGGTCTTCCTCTGGGAGTTGTAACATCGAGGTCCCCAATGCGAGATGTCCGGAACTCGAAACAGGAAGAAATTCGGTAAGGCCTTGTAAGAGCCCCAATATGAGATAGGATAATGTTTCCCAAGCTTCACTCATGCCTTTTTGAGAATGGCATATAAAATGGTACCATAACCAGCAAGAACGATATATGGAGCAAGCGTGATCCTTCTGAAGTTAAAAATGTCGTAACTGAAAACGTCAGGGTCGTCAGAGCCACCTCCACTCATAAGCAGATACCCTAGAACCAACAATGCGAGTCCTAAGCCAAGCCATTTATAATTCGCTGAGGAAAAGGCAAAATTCTTATTTACAGGTTCGATGTTTTTTTTGCTCATGATGCAAATTTAGTTTAATGAAGCTGACCTACATCGAGACGTAGGTAACGGTTTACAGCCAGAGCTGTTGATAGAACGCCTAACCCACCCCCTACAGAAACCAGGCCACCAGCCAGCATGCCCATTGTTGTGAAATCAAGAATCACAGCTTCAGAGCCAAGTGGGGTTTTGAGCAGGGCTAAGGCTGAAGTAATAAAGGCGAAAGACAATAAGCCTGAGGACACCCCCAATATAAATCCCTGCTTAAGAAAGGGCCTGCGAATAAACCCTGGCTTGGCGCCGACAAGTTGCATGTTTCGAATCAGGAAACGCCGAGCAAAAACGGTTAACCTTACCGTATTATTCATGAGCGCAAGCGCAATGAATAAGCAGATAGAAGCGATTGAAATAAGCGGAACCATCAATCGGTTAACTGTTCTTTCGATTTTTGCAAGCAATTGGTCTTGCCAAACGACATCGGCCACTCCTGGGATATTTTCCAGTCTCTGCACGACTTCTGAGAGTGTTTCTGAAGTGCTGAAATCGGCTTTTATCCGAACATCCATGGCGGGAGGCAGTGGGACGTAACCTAGAAATTCCACAAAGGATTCTCCAAGATCGAGTTCTAGCTTTTTCGATGCGGTTGCGGGGTCAATATACCTCGCCTCAGCCACCGACTCCTCAGTCTCTACAATTGAAAGCGCAGTGTGAAGCGACTCAGTGTCTAAATCCCGCAAAAAGTATACTTGAATCCTCACTTCTTGTCGCAGCTGTTTTTCCCAACGTGAACCCAGGAACGATAAAACAGAGAGAAGACCTATTAGAACGAGGGTCAATGTCATTCCCACGACTGTCGTAAACGTAGTGGTTGCCTGTGATGCGGGTAAACGATTGTTGTTTTTACTACGACTGGATGCCATACCCCAAAGATGCACCATAGCGCCTTTAATATTTAAAAGTTTAACAAAACAATGCTTATTCTTAATAAATCCAAATAAGACGGGGTTATGCAGACAAAACGTCTATTTTTGTGGTATGATTACAGTTAGTGAAGGAGCAAAGACTCAAGTTTTAAAATTATTGAGTGAAGAAGGCCGACCAGAAGGCAGCTTTGTCCGTGTAGGCGTTAAGGGAGGTGGGTGTAGCGGTCTTATGTATGAGATGGACTTTGACCACGAGATGAATGATGGGGATCAAAATTTTGAAGACAAAGGCGTAAAAATAGTCGTAGATAAAAAAAGTTTTCTATACCTGGTGGGCACTGAACTACGCTACAGTGGAGGCCTGAACGGAAAAGGATTTGAGTTTTACAACCCCAATGCAAATCGCACATGTGGATGTGGCGAGAGCTTTTCACTTTAAACATTCATTAGATTAAAGTTCTATGGAAAAGATAGATGAAGATAAACTAATAGATGAAGTTACTGGTAAGAGCTATGAGTATGGTTTTACCACTGACATTGAATCTGAAACACTCCCTCCGGGTTTAAATGAGGGAGTTGTACGAACAATTAGCGCAAAAAAAAATGAGCCAGAGTGGCTTTTGAATTGGCGGTTAGAAGCGTTTAAAGTTTGGTCTGAAATGAAAGAGCCAGACTGGGCGCATGTAGAATATGAAAAGCCAGACTTCCAAGCGATCAGCTACTACTCTGCACCGAAACAGAAGAAAGAACTGGCATCCCTAGATGAAGTGGACCCAGAGCTTTTAAAGACAATGGAGAAGCTGGGGATAAGTCTAGAAGAGCAGAAGAGACTAAGTGGAGTTGCAGTAGATTTTGTGATGGACAGCGTCTCTGTAGCGACCTCTTTCAAAGAGAAACTCGGGGACCTGGGTGTGATTTTTTGTTCTCTTGGAGAAGCGATTCAAGAACACCCGGAATTGGTGCGCAAGCATTTGGGCACGGTCGTTCCTCAGAGAGACAATTACTACGCAGCATTGAATTCGGCGGTATTCACCGACGGGTCTTTTTGTTATATCCCAAAAGGGGTGCGATGTCCGATGGAACTAAGTACTTATTTCAGGATAAACCAAGCTGGAACAGGTCAATTCGAACGCACGTTGATTGTTGCCGATGAGGGAAGCTACGTCAGCTACTTAGAAGGGTGCACGGCTCCACAGCGAGATGAAAACCAACTCCACGCAGCTGTTGTGGAGATTGTGTCTCACGATGAAGCTGAGGTGAGATACAGTACAGTACAAAACTGGTATCCTGGAGACAAAGACGGCAAAGGAGGGGTCTTCAATTTTGTCACAAAGAGGGGTCTGTGCCATCGCGCCGCAAAAATTAGCTGGACGCAAGTAGAAACTGGTTCTGCTGTAACATGGAAGTATCCGAGTTGCATCTTGAAAGGAGACGACAGTATCGGAGAGTTTTTCAGTGTCGCTGTTACAAACAACAAGCAACAGGCAGATACGGGTACAAAGATGATTCACATCGGAAAGAGAACGCGGTCTACGATTATTTCTAAAGGAATTTCTTCGGGACATTCACAAAATTCATATCGAGGACTGGTCCAAATACATCCTGGAGCTGAAAATTCCAGAAATTTTTCGGTGTGTGATTCATTGCTCATGACAGATACATGCGGAGCGCATACGTTCCCTTACATAGAAGCCAAGAATCCGACGGCTCAAATTGAGCACGAAGCGACCACATCCAAAATAGGAGATGACCAAATATTTTACTGTCAGCAACGAGGGATTGAAGAGGAGGAGGCGATAGGCCTTATTGTCAAAGGGTATGCAAAAGATGTTTTAAATAAACTGCCAATGGAGTTTGCAGTAGAAGCCCAAAAACTCCTTACTATTTCACTTGAAGGAAGTGTTGGTTAATTATTAAAAAAGAACGATGCTGAAGATTAATAATTTATGCGCCAAAGTCGGCGACAACGAAATTCTAAAAGGGCTTAACTTGGATGTTAAACCAGGCGAGCTTCATGCGATTATGGGGCCAAATGGTTCGGGAAAATCTACGCTAGCAGCTGTCTTGGCAGGTCGAGACTCCTTCGAAGTGACAGAGGGATCAGTCGATCTTGATGGGATTGATTTGTTGGGCCTAGAAGCGAGCGACAGGGCCAGAGAGGGCGTTTTTCTTGCCTTTCAGTATCCAATAGAAATCCCCGGCGTTTCCAATCTCAACTTTATGAAAGCCGCCTTAAATGGCAAGAGGACTCATCAAGGGCTGGAGCCGATCAAGGCAAAAGATTTTCTCGCGAAGGTCAAGGAATGTTCATCTTTGGTCGAGCTAGATGGTCAGTTGCGAGACAGATCCGTGAACGAAGGGTTTTCAGGAGGAGAGAAAAAGCGCAACGAGATTTTTCAAATGGCCATGCTCGAGCCCAAACTCGCTATTTTAGATGAAACCGACTCGGGCTTGGACATCGATGCGCTTCGCGTTGTTTCGCAAGGTGTCAATGCAATGCGGTCTTCAGATAGAAGCTTTATTGTCATCACTCACTACCAAAGACTTCTAGATCATATTGTTCCAGATTTCGTTCACGTTTTGTCAAATGGTAAAATTGTGAAAAGTGGTGGAAAAGAACTCGCCTTGGAGCTTGAAGAGAAAGGGTACGATTGGCTTAAAGAGTCTACACACGATATCTCTAACGCCTAATCTATGTCAGTGTTTACAGATAAGTTCTCAGCGACCCTTCCTCCTCCAACCAGGAAGTCGGAGCGATGGAAATACTCTCCAATCGCAAAGCTATTAAACAACGAGATTTCTATCTCTACAGAGGGAGCACAAGGAATGAATGGTTGGCCAGAGTCTGTGTTGCCGAACCCAGTCTTGAACCTTGATGCCTATCTCGTCGTATTTAAGAACGGTATTTTCGAGCCAACCTTAAGCGACCTGCCTGTATCAGATGGAGTAGATTGTATTCCATTCAGTAAAATGGATCCAAGCGCATCACTCAGTTTCTCGAATGGATATCATCAAAAAGAGTGGATAGGTGAACTCAACGAAACGTATCGTCAAGATGGACTTTGTCTCCATGTTCACCGAAATGTGAAAGTCGACAGACCAATTGTTATTCATCACTTAACCGACGGAATCAATGTTGCAAGTTTCCCCAAACACTTGATAAAAGTAGATGAAGGCGGCGAGTTGAACGTCGTGGTTTGGTCCAGTGCATCAGAGCGTTCAAGCGGAATGTACAATGGATTGTTAGAAGCCTCTATAGGGCCTAATGCCTTGTTATCATTGGAAAAAGTGTGTAATGAAGGCGGTAAAGTATTCCACTTTTCGCATGAGTATATCGTCCAAGAACGAGACAGCAAACTGAAAATGCACACCTTTACCATCAAAGGAGACTGGGTGCGAAATGAATTGGAGATTATCTCTCGAGGGAAGGGTGCAGATTCCGTTTTTAATGGCGCTTATCTCCCGCTTGGGACAGAGCATATTGACAACCACACAACGATGGACCACACATCTTCGGACTGCACGTCTTCGGAGCTTTACAGAGGGATCATGTATGGAAATTCTACGGGAGTGTTTAATGGCAAGGTCTTCGTCAGACCTGACGCTCAAAAAACAAATGCATTTCAGCAAAACACGAACATTGTTGCTGATCGTGGCGCAGCGATAAACACGAAGCCGGAACTAGAAATTTATGCTGACGATGTTAAATGTGCGCACGGGTGTACCGTGGGGCAATTTGATTTGGATGCGCTGTTTTATCTCAAATCTCGTGGAATTGATGAAAAGGCCGCAAAAGCTTTGCTTGTTGAGGCATTTTTGGCGGACGTTCTTTCGAGCGTGTCAAGCACAGAAGTGAGCACAGAAATTATGAGGATTTATACAGAACGCCATGGATGGTAAATACGATATCGCTGCAATACGAAGAGAATTCCCCATTCTAGACCGGAAGGTGAATGGCTTTCCTCTGGTGTATTTAGACAGCGCAGCCTCGTCTCAAAAACCGCGAACAGTGATTGAAACACAGCGCGAATATTTGACACATTTCCACAGCAACATTCATCGCGGAGTGCACACTCTTGCGACTCAGGCGACCGAAGCTTTTGAAGGTGCACGTGAGACGATAAAAGAGCACTTTAATGCGGCCGAAAATGCTGAAATAATTTTTACAGCGGGCGCAACCGACGGGATTAATCTGGTCGCAGGCACTTGGGGTAGAGCAAACCTCACGGCTTCTTCTACTGTTTTGATTACGCGCCTTGAACACCACAGCAACATCGTTCCTTGGCAGATTCTCGCTTCTGAAATAGGATTTAAGATTGAAATCATAGAGATATTCCCTGAGGGGTCAATTGACCTCGAGGATTACAATGCCAAACTGGCACTTGCGCCTTCTCTGGTCTGTTTTTCTCATGTTTCAAATACCCTGGGAACGATTAATGAAGCCAAACTACTTACTTCTTTGGCTCACAATGCGGGTGCAGTAGTCATGGTTGACGGCTCGCAAGCTGCCCCCCATATGAATGTCGACCTTCAGGACATCAATTGTGATTTCTATGTTGCCTCAGGTCACAAAATGTATGGTCCCACTGGGATCGGATTTCTGTATGGCAAACGCGCTCTTTTGGACGAGATGCCACCATGGCGAGGGGGAGGCGAGATGATTTCTTCAGTAAGCTTTGATGTGCCGACAACCTTTAATGTTCCCCCATACAAATTTGAAGCGGGCACCCCTCACATCTCAGGCGCGATTGCGCTTGGCGCTGCAATCAAATGGATGGAGTCAGTAGGGCTCGACAATATTGCGGCGCATGAACTTGCACTCACGAAGTACGCGCACGAAAAACTACTTCAAATTGAAGGCCTTAGAATTTACGGTACGGCAGACAACAAAGCCGGTGTCGTGAGTTTTCTCGTGGATGGAACGCACCCTTCCGATCTGGGAACCCTCTTAGATCAATTGGGCGTTGCCGTCAGGACGGGACACCATTGCACGGAACCACTGATGGACTGGTATAAAATCCCAGGAACGGTTCGGGCAAGCTTCGGAGCGTACAATACTTTTGAAGAAATAGACGCGTTAGTAGCCGCATTAGAACGCGCCATAAAGATGTTAAAATAAGGCAATTACATCTTCCTTTTTATTAAATACCTTTGCGTTATGGGAAATATGAAACTGTTAGAGGCACGCCAAAACGAAATTATTGAGGAGTTCTCTATGTTTGGTGATTGGATGGAAAAGTATGAACACATCATAGAGATGGGCAAGGATTTGAATCCACTCGTCGATATTGACAAAACAGAAGACAATTTAATTCGAGGGTGTCAAAGCAGAGTTTGGCTTACAGCACAAAAAGATGACGTTGGGGACGTGGTGTTTTCTGCCGACAGTGACGCGATTATCACAAAGGGATTGGTGGCGCTAATGGTGAGGGTTTTGAGTGGTGCAAAACCGGAGGACATTGCGAACGTGGATTTACATTTTCTAGAAGATATAGGGTTAAATACACATTTAAGTCCGACACGTTCGAATGGCCTCGCTTCTATGGTGAAACAAATGAAGATGTACGGACTTGTTTTTTCTGCACATTCTTAACCGAGACAAACTATTGCGATGTTATCGTTCCTGTCAAACTTAAATCCAGATTTTAAGAAACTGCTCTCAGGGAGTGGTTTAGTCATGGTTTTTAAGGTTGCAGGAGCAGGAGCGGGGTATGTTTTTGCATATTTGATCACCTCAAATTACGGAGCTGAGACCTTTGGCGTCTTTGAATTGAGCCTGACGGTTCTCACCATTGCGACGGTGGTTGGAAGTCTAGGTTTAGACGGTGCTTTGGTCAGGTTTATTCCAGAATTTATTGAGAAGAAAGCCCCCGAACACCTTAGAAAGGTATACGGCTATGCACTTTCTCTCGCGATGCCATTTTCAATGGTGCTTGCGGCTTTAATCTACGTGTTTTCAGATGATCTCGCCCTTAAATTCGGGAACGAGTTGCTGGGTGATCCTTTTAGAGTCACGGCTTTTCTGGTTCCATTTTCAACGTGGTTTGGCATAAATTCTGAAGCATTTCGGGGAATGCGCCGTATGATTGAATACAGTGTTTTGCAAAGGGGGACCGTGATTTTACTTGCGATAGCATCCTTTTTCAGCTTCAAGTATTTTTCAATTGAACTGGCGGACAACCTAGTCCCTTTAATTGCTTTTGGCATCGGATTGGTCTTGCTGGCCCTGATCTCAGGCATCGTCACACCTAAAAGACTAAGCCAATCGCTCCCCCTCACTTCTAGGGATAACCTGATAAAACCCTTAGAAATTAAGCCATTGATTATAGTGGCATTCCCAATGCTCATGAGTACCTCGATGTTCTTGATCATGAATTGGACAGATACTATTATGATCGGGTATTATCGGGACGAATCTCAGGTCGGTGTTTACCGTCTTGCATTTAAAGTGGCCAACTTAATCACTTTTACTCAGTTTGCGATAAGCAGTATCGCGGCCCCAATGTTCAGCTCGTTTTTCGCGAAAAAAGATATGGAAGGGATGAAGAAAATCACGAGAAACATCGGTTACATGAACCTCGCAATTAGTACACCTATTTTCATACTGATGTTGATTTTCCCTTCTTTCGTATTGGACTTTTTCGGAGAAGAATTTTCTGCGGGAGTGGCGCCATTGATTGTTCTTGCCATAGGCCAAATTATTAATGCCATATGTGGCCCCGTGATGTACATCCTGACGATGACGGGTAAGGAAAAGAAGGCACGCAACATCATCATTGTCGCTTCTGTAATTAACCTCGGTTTAAATTTTTATTTAATTCCGATTTACGGTCTGATGGGCGCAGCATATGCAACGGCCATAAGCACAATAGTCTGGAATGTTTTGGCCGTGGTTCAAATCAAAAGGGAATACGGATTTATTTCGATTCCCCACCCATTTTAATTAAAGACCCTCGGCCTCTTTTTCCAATCGAAGCACTTCTTCTGCAAAAGCTTTCATGTTCTCATCTCTAACAGGTGCTGAAGGCGGAAACTTTTCTTGTCGGTGATCCACCTGGGTACCATTTTTCCAAAACCTAAAGCACACATGGGGGCCTGTAGCAAGACCAGTACTTCCGACGAGTCCTATTGTTTGGCCTTGACGAACCCGATCTCCGACGGCACACTTACGCTTGCTCATGTGAAGATACTGTGTCTCATAGGTATTGTTGTGGCGAATCTTCACGTAATTTCCGTTGTTCTTTGTGTAAGCAGATTTGATAATGACCCCATCACCAACAGCTAAAATTGGGGTTCCTGTAGCCGCCGCATAATCCGTTCCGAGATGCGGTTTTATTCTTTTTAAAACAGGATGAAAACGTTTTTTATTAAATGAACTTGAGATTCTAGAGAACTCTACAGGTGATTTAAGAAATGCCTTCCTTAACGAGGCCCCTTGAGGGTCAAAATAGTCTTCCCCATCTCCTTGATTAAACCGATAAGCCTGCAATGGGTAGCCGTGATGTGTGAAGCTAGATGAAAGGATGACGGGAAGACCTACAGGTTTTCCATTGGCCATTTTTCGGAAGTAATAAACATCAAAAACATCCCCCTTCTGAACATGCGTAAAGTCAATCGTCCAAGCGTATACCCCTGCCATTGAAATAGAGAGGCTAGTCGGTGCATCCAATGCTTCTAAATCCAAATACAGTGACTGAGATATTTCGCCTTGAACACGACGATATAAAGTATCTACAGGATAAGATCCAAGTTGAGCTCCCAGTGTATCGCTTAAAGAAAAAACCACATAATCAATGTCATTTCTTTCGTAAATCAACCATGCAGGTAAGTTTAAGGAGTCAGCTGTAGACGCAATCCACCAACGTCTGTTTGCCCTCATTTTCCGGACATCATACACATCCTTCGCATTTGCTGCGAGTGTTGCGACCTTTCCTGAACCAAATTTATATGCATCTAGAATATGCGACAGTGACTGACCTTCTTTTACGCGGCCAGAATCAACCACAAGCCCCTCCCAAACAACACCAAACCTCATTTCTGGATCGCGAACTTGACGGGGATTGGTCAAGTCACCATTGTGGCCATCTTTGTGAGAAGTACCGTCATTTCCGCAACTAGAAAGGAAAAAGAGACATATAAGGAAAACAAAAATGCGACTCATGTAACTTTAGATGTTAATGCCGAATATTTCTTTTTTCACCCAGCTTTTGCCCCAATCTTCAAGTTCTTGCTCGCTCCATAATTCGGGGAAGAAAATACGTTTTTGAAAACGTGGAGGCAGGTATTTCTGCCAATTTGTTCCGCCAGTTGCAGCGATATCTTCTGGGTCACGTTGAAGATAACGGACGGCAGATTTATAATGTGCGAGCGTCCAGTTAATGTTGACATTCACGTCGAGCCAACGCATTGCATGTTTTAGCTCATCCTTCAACGGGTCATCGTCAGAAAAGTTTAATGAAGCTGCAGCTGAGCGAATGTTTGCAGAAAAATATTCCTCTGCCATGTCGATTAAATCGTTGTCGTACTTCTTCTCAAACTGTTTCAGCGTTAAGGTCTTTGCGCCAGTCTTAAGTTCAGATGCTCCTTCACGCCAGTATAAATGTTCGAAAACCTCAGGTAAATCATCAATTGTTGGGTTTGAAAATTTATCTCGGTGATTTTGGTGCGCGATTCGGTCAAGAGATGTCGAACAAATCTCAATTTTTCGGTATTGAGCGCTTTGGAAACCACTTGCGGGAAGCAGAGACATTCGAAATTTCAAGAACTCAGCGGCGTCCATTCCGTCGACCATAATGTCGAAACTACTCGTGAGCGCTTCAAAGTATCTGTTGATTCTTCGCACTCTCTCAAGCAGGAATGCTGGGGTGAGCTCACCAGCTTTGACACTTTGAGCTACCCGATCGAATTCGTGGAGACAAAGCTTAAAGTAAAGCTCGGTAATTTGATGGTAAATGATAAAGACCTTCTCATCTGGATAAGGTGTGATGGGCTGTTGTAAATTTAGGAGTGTGTCGAGGTTGATGTAATCCCAATAAGTCAGAAAGTCGGCGTAAAGGAGCCCATCTAAGTACGAGGAAATGTCTTGTCCCATTGCAGCATATTTTTTCTGCAAGGCGGCAAGCTTATCCAAAATTTCAGGAGAAAAATCTTTGTTCGTAGGCATGTCATTCAATTATTTTACAGAGGCAATGCATTTTAACTCTATCGCGATTGGCGTGGGCAGGCAATTTACTTCAACAGTGGTTCTGCAAGGCCTGTTTTCTCCAAGATCCGAGAAATACGACGCATAGATGCGATTGAAAGTTTGGAAATCGCGGGACATATTTACAAGAAAAACCTGAACGTCCACTAACTCCTCCCAAGAACTTCCACTCGCTTCTAGAATGGCCTTGACGTTTGAAAAAACGGCATGAACTTGGGCTTCAAAATCAAAGGTGACAATTTCACCATTCTCAGAAATCTCAAGTCCAGGCACTTTGCTGTCGCCATTGCCTGATCCGGCCACACGTGGACCTACTCCACTTAAAAATAAAAGGTCCCCAACACGTCTGGCGTGGGGGTATGATCCGACCGGTTTGGGCGCAGAAGATGTAGAAATGCTCTCACTCATGGCTCGAAGGTAGTACCTTGCAGCTATGCGTTACGAAAAATTACCCTCTGCGTTATACACACGTAATAGAAAAGTGTTGTCCGAACTCTTGGAATCCAAGGGGTTAGCCCTGTTTTTCTCCAATGATATTTTTCCAACAAGTGCTGACGGTGAGTTGCCTTTTAAGCAAGCGTCGGATATTTTTTACCTCAGTGGCGTGGATCAAGAGGAAACAATTTTGCTGCTATTCCCTGATGCCCATGCGGTATCAGATAGAGAGATTATCTTTACGATTAAGACAAGTGCAGAGCTTGCGATTTGGCATGGGGCAAAGCTCACAAAGTCTGACATACAAGCGCAGACAGGCGTGAAAAACGTACAATGGCTCTCAGCTTTTGACGCGATTCTTCATCGCCTGATGGCTGAAGCGGATGTTTTATATCTCAACGACAATCCCCATACACGCGCAAGTTCAGAGGTGGAAACAAGAGAGAAGAGAGAAAACGCGCGCATAAAAGCAACGTATCCGAATCACAGAATTGCACGTTCATCACCCTTTTTATATGACTTGCGTGCCGTCAAACAGGAGTCGGAGATTCTTCAGATGCAACGTGCTTGTGACATCACAAAAGCGGGTCTGGATCGCGTTTTGCAGTTTGTAAAACCAGGGGTCATGGAGTACGAGATTGAGGCAGAGTTTATGCATGAATTTTTAAGAAGAGGTTCTCGTGGTTTTGCCTATACACCGATAATTGGAAGTGGGCCTAGCGCGTGTGTCCTTCACTACATTGAAAACAATAAGGAATGCAAGGCAGGCGACGTCATTCTGTTAGATGTTGGTGCGGAATATGGCAATTATGCGGCTGACATGACAAGGTGTATTCCCGTGAGTGGAAAATTTACTGACAGGCAAAGAGCGGTATACAATTCCGTATATTCAGTCATGCAAAGTGCGATGCAACTGCTTCGCCCCGGTGTGAGTTTACACGATTATCACAAAGAAGTCGGAGAACTTATGACGCGTCAACTTTTAGATCTTAAGCTGATCGACAAACACGACGTAGAAAAACAATCCCCAGGACAGCCAGCCTACAAAAAGTATTTTATGCATGGGACGTCCCACTTTATAGGCCTTGATGTACATGATGTGGGCCACTGGCATAAGCCAATGCAAGCGGGCAATGTTTTTACCTGTGAACCAGGGATTTACATTCCTGAAGAAGGGCTAGGAATCCGCTTGGAGAATGATATTGTAATCACAGAGGATGGCTTCGTTGACCTTATGGCGCATATTCCTCTTGAGGCTGAGGCGATAGAAGATGGTATGAACGCATAGATCTTAAAGAAAAGCAAGATAATTTACACTTTGATGCACTAACTTGTGTCTCAAACAAAGATGGAATATGATGAATAATTTTTGTAAGATTTTAGCGGTGTCGACGGTTTTATTGTCGATGAATTTCACATCTGTAAATGCCCAGTTTACAGGCTATACAGTGGAATTAGACACGATGTTTTTAGAGGAAGGCAGCGACCTAGAATTCTATGGCACATATCGTGTGTACGCGAACTTCACAAACCAGAACGACGCAATCAGCGCTTTATGGTCAGATGTAGGATCTGAAGACTCTCCTCCAATGTATATAAATGCGCCTTGTGGGTGTCACAACCCCGTTGAGGGAAGTGTTGCGATGGACGCGACTAATCCCTCAGCTGTGTGGAGCGCTTTTCCTGAATGGGAATTCGACACGTATTGGACAATAGGAATGACAAGTGGAGATGCTGAAGGTCAACTTCCGTCGACTATAGGAATGCCCGATGGAGATGTAATTTGCTCAGAATCTACCGATAACGGAGCCGTATTCGCAATAGGCATTCCGCCCAATGCTTTGGCTGGCGAAGAGTTGCGGGTCTTGATCGCACAAGTAACCACTTGCGGTGATTGGTCGATTCAAACGTGTTTTCAAATATTTGAGAATGCAGACCAAACCAATTTGGTTCAAACCTGCCCAGACCTGCTAGAGGTTACGCATCCCTATCTGGATGGAGAATGTGTCAACGACACGGATGGTGATGGTGTGTGTGATGAATTTGAAATCGAAGGGTGTTTCGAGCCAGAAGCATGCAACTATGACCCAACTGCAACAGACGACAGCATGAATTGTGATTACACGTGCTATGGTTGTATTGACGATGTGGCATGTAATTTTGACCCGATCGCGACCATTGATGATGGAACGTGTGATTTTTTAAGTTGTGCTGGCTGTACGAATGCGATGGCATGCAACTATGACATGGAAGCGACACTCGACGATTCTACTTGTTTTTTACCTGGAGATCCTTGTGATGATGGAGACCAGTATTCTTTTGACGATGTGATTCAAGATGATTGTATGTGTTTGGGATATGGATGCAACGATCCAGATGCGTGTAACTATTCAGAGACAGCTATTCCAGACCCTGCAATTTGCAGCTATTTAAGCACGTATGCAATCTCAGGAGAAGTGGTTCCGACAGCAAATATGCTATTATCCTACTCTTACCCTAACACTACTGGGAGTACGTACGATTGGGTATCTACAAGCGGCGATGTTACAGATGGAGAAGGAACATCTGAAGTAAACGTGTCTTGGTGGGGCTCTGGGTCGGGCTCTCTATGCGTCACAGAGACAAACAGTGGGGGGTGCTCCAGTGAACAAGTTTGCCTCGCAGTAAATATCACGCCAGTTTCCATTGATGAGCTGGAGAGTATCGTTTTCGATGTATATCCGACTCCGGCTTCGACGGTACTTCATGTAAATATTTTTGAAGCGAGCGCCGCCAACGCAGCGCTTCTTTTGCGAGATTATTCAGGTCGTATTGTGAGAAGCTACACTTTACAAAACGCCACGACAATCGATGTTTCCGAAATTTCAAGAGGCGCATATATTTTACAACTCAACATTGAAGGAGGAACCCCGTCATACAAGCATGTGATATTAAATTAATCTGAAACAATGAAAAAGAATTGGGTTTTATATGGATGTAGTCTGTTTTTCACAGCAGACCTCTCTGCCCAAACTTTGCCTCATACAGATTATCTGGGTGTGGGACATGTGACAGGGATATCTGTCACAGCAAGCGGAACAGGATCTTTGGGCGAGGGCATCAACACCATGAATGGATCTGGAATGGACCAACACCTTAGTGACGCAGCCAGATTCTTAGGACAAGCGACCACTGGGTGTGATTTCGAAACCATTGAAGCGCTATCGGCACAGGGTTTTGAAAACTGGATAGATGCCCAAATGGTGTTGCCGGAAATGAACTATTTGGATACGACTCGGATGATCTGGGATCATTTTGTCCAAGCATATTATGACGAATGGGGCGAGATCATCATCAACGGCAATGAAGATGTTTTTCCAGCACATTTTTATTGGCGCATGGCATGGTGGAACAATGCGATGTCGGGTGAAGATTTGTTAAGACAGAAAGTGACGCTGGCACTCAGCGAAATATTAGTGACCTCTGAAGATTCTAAATTAGACCGTGATGCTTTCGGATTGGCTTCTTATTATGATGTTTTGTATTCGAACGCCTTAGGCAATTACAGAGATTTACTCGAGGAAGTGACATATCATCCAGCCATGGGGTACTTTCTCAGCTCGATCAACAATTCGCCGACCAACGAAGCGGAAAACATTCATCCTGATGAAAACTATGCACGAGAGGTTATGCAGCTGTTTACTATAGGCGTATATCAATTGGAACTAGACGGCTCCATTGTCACGGATGAAGATGGTGTTCCGGTGCCAACTTATGAGAACGACGATGTTGGAGAACTTGCGAAAGTATTTACCGGTATGGGTCCAGCACAATATTGGTCGCCATGGGTCGATTATTCCGAGGAGATA
>CAJXHE010000006.1 GCA_913051865.1 uncultured Flavobacteriales bacterium | reverse complement strand
CAGATGCTCTAACCAGCTGAGCTAAGGAGGAATTTAGATTGGTGCGCAAAAATACATCAACGAAGCACATTCCGCAATACTTTTGCGGCTCTTATTGTTTTTTTATAGATTTTTTTTCTAAAACCACACTCTAATGTCTTTAGTTACTGTAGGAACGGTTGCGTTTGATTCGATTGAAACCCCATCAGGAAAAGCAGATCGCGTCGTTGGCGGTGCCGCCAGCTATATCGCCTTAGCGGCATCTCACTTTGTGAGAGAGCAAGAGCTTATTTCCGTAATAGGGGAGGATTTCCCCAAAGAATTTCTCTCTATTTTAGATTCAAGGGGTGTCGGATCGGAAGGTCTTGTCACAATTAAAGGTGGTAAAAGTTTTTTTTGGGAAGGAAGCTATCACGAAGACCTCATAGGAAGGGACACGGTTACAACTGAGCTAAATGTTCTCGAGGGATGGGCGCCAAAAGTGCCCCCTAACGCTCTCCATTCGAAGTTTGTAATGTTAGGCAACCTTGACCCGTCCGTTCAGCTTTCGGTAATAGAACAGCTCGAATCAACACCAAGCATGATTGTCTTAGACACAATGAACTTTTGGATGGACATCGCAATGGATAGCCTGAAAAAAGTGATATCAAAAGTCGATGTGCTTATGATAAACGACGACGAGGCGAGGCAACTTACGGGATTAAAAACCCTACCCTTGGCCGCAGAGGCGGTTCATAAAATGGGCCCTAAAACTGTTGTGATAAAAAAAGGCGAACACGGCGCAATTATGTTTGAGAAGGACCAAGTGTTTTTCAGCCCAGCAATGCCGCTTAAGAAAGTCGTCGACCCTACTGGAGCTGGAGACACCTTTGCGGGTGGTTTTGTCGGTTATTTGGCTCGGCTTGGTGACACATCTTGGGAAGCAAAAAAACAAGCTGTAGTTGTGGGCTCCGTCCTTGCCTCATTTACATGTGAAGCGTTTGGTACTGAGAGGTTAGAATCTCTCAAGGAATCAGAGTGGCACGACCGCATGCGTAAATTACGCGCCATGGTTAAGTTTCGCTCAATAAGAGGTTAAATATTAACTCCCCAACCTTAGCCATGGACTTGGGTCTATGGGTTGTCCGTTAACCCACCATTCGAAGTGAAGATGCGGGCCCGTTGTCTGAGTTCCACTATTTCCAACTGACGCAATAACATCCCCCATTTGAACCAACTCTCCAACCTCTTTTAACAAAGAGGCGTTGTGCTTGTATATGGACATGCGGTTATTTCGATGTTGTATCGCAATGACATATCCGTGCTCCACAGTGTAGTCAGAAATCAACACGGTCCCATCGTCAACCGTGTGAACGAGAACCCCCTCAGCGGCCTCAAGGTCAACACCAAAGTGTCCGTGGCTAAGATCAAAGCCATCAGAAACAGCACCTCCAACAGGTTGGAAATCAAATCCGATTGCCATCGCAACTTCGGGACCACTTCTTCTTAGCGCAAATCTATCCTCACCCTCAACACGCCCCCTAAGTTGCAGATCTTCACTGCTCGCCATGGGCAAGTCTCCATCACCTACAGTATTGACTGAGCCATTCATAAGACCGACAAACGCACTGTCAACAAGAATATCACCCCTCAAGATGGCTTTTAAGGAATTTAATTGTTTTTCTTGAACTGAAAGTAATTTCAGCGCGCTATCAGCATCTAATCTCGCAACAGCTGCATCCTCACGGTATTTATTTGCGACAAAACCAGGCACAATGTGTTCGGTTAACGGTGTGTGTGCGATTGTTAAATATGAAACCACCGCCACAGACAAAACACAACCTAACGCAATAACCGTTAACCTTCGGCCAGACAAAAAGTAGGCCCTTCGTTCATGAAACGTTGACTCTTCTTGAATGATAACTCTAAATCTTTGGCGCCAAAACCGCTTATTTTTGTTCACTTTTTTCTTGTTAGCCACACCGCGAATATCGTCCAACTATAGACAAGTGTAAAGTTCTTCGCGAAATAAGCCAAGAATCGAATAATTTAGCCACTTCGTACGTTGACTCTTGATGAATCACTTTATGTCTAAATATTTATGTCTTTTCGCGATACTTTTTGTCACAACAGTGGCCCTTCAGGGGTGTTCGACAAAACGAGACGGGCGAGCATATCGAATATACCACAATACCACTGCGAGATATAACGGATTTTATTATGCCAATGAAGCAATGGCTGAGGCGGAAAAGAAAATAATAGATCTGCACGAACCGAACTGGGACGAGGTGTTGCCGATATTTTTAGACACAGATGAGAGCTCATCCCAACAGGTTTACCCATTAATGGAGCGGGCCATTGAAAAGTGCTCAAAGGTTGTTGATCGACACACGATGAACCCTTCAAAAAGGGACAAAAAGCCTATGAAACGGCCTGAAATGAACAAATGGATTGATGACAACTATACTGTTATTGGCCGTGCGTACTATATGAAGGAAGACTTTGTAAAAGCAGAAGAAATTTTTCTTTTTCTTGCACGAACGCTTGACACCCCAGATGCACAAGCATGGTCTCATAGCTGGCTAGGAAGGATATACCTGCGCACAAACAACCTTATAAAAGCCAACACCATGCTTGCGAAGGCCTCGCAGTTTACAGACGCTTCACAAGAGGCGAAGATTCACACGGGGTTAGTGTATGCTCAATACTACATTCAAAAAGAAAGTTTCGAGGAGGCGGTAAGCCAAATTAAAGACGCAATTAAAGAGATAAAAAAGAAAAAAGACCGTGCGCGCCCACTGTTTATTCTTGCCCAATGCTTAAGAGAAATGGGCGACAGCGAGGCGGCTATTGAAACCTTTAAAATGGTTACCGAGATACGAACCCCCTATGTATTGGAGTTCCAATCAAAGATTCAACAAGCGATGACTTATGAGCGAAGGGGAGGCAACAGCGCGCCCATTATCGAGTTGCTTGAAGACATGCTTGAAGACAGCAAAAACACAGCATATTTCGACCAAGTATACTACGCGCTTGCAGAAGTGGCCTTAGAGGACAGAAAAAGAGAAGACGGGATAAACCACCTCGAGTCTTCAGTCTATGTGAGCGAGGGCAATTCTCGCCAACTAGGAAAGAGTTATTTAAGACTTGCGGACCTCCACATGGAAGACCTTCATTATGAAACGGCTCAAGCGTATTACGACAGCGCACTTGTTCATATGCCCGAAGACAACACGCGGAAAGAAGACGTTACAAACTTGGCCTCTAACCTTACTGATTTGGTAATGAACCTTAGAACCATTGAGGAGCAAGATAGCCTACAGGAACTTTGTGATTTAAGTGATGATGAGAGACGAAGGGTTATTGAAAATGTTTGGGAGGATATGGTCGATGACTTGGAAAGGCAAAAAGAAGAAAGGGACGCTGCAAACAGCGCAGCTATTTCCGCCGCAGGCTCACAGGGCGCGGGAATGTTTTGGCCATACAACGGTTCACTAAGAGTGAGTGGACAACAGAACTTCTATGACTACTGGGGCGACAGGGTTTTAGAGGACCACTGGAGGAGAGAGAGTAAAATAGGCGAATTGTTCACCAATCAAGAGGATTCAGAAGATTCAGAAGGGGAGGAGGTAAAAGATCCATTTGACCCCGCTTCACTTCCCACTGTTGACGAGATGCTATCCAATCTTCCTTGTGAGCCAGAAGAGCGAGCAAATTCCTTAGCCCTTTTAGCAGAAGCATACTACATGGCAGGGTTAGACTATAGAGAGAAGCTGTCAGACCCAGAAAATGCAATTCAAACCTGGGAGAACCTATTAGATCGTCTTGACAGCAGCGCTTTCCACCCTACAGCAACCTATCAGCTTTTTAGAACTTATTTACAAAGAGAGATTAACGAAAACTTTACAAACCCCTTTTGTGAGTCTTGCAACTCGGAATATTGGGCAAATCAGATCATCAAAAACTATCCCGGAAGTGAGTGGGCTAAATTGATAGAAGATCCAGACTTCTTAGATGCAGAAGAGGAGGCGTATGAATTTGAGCGACTGGCTTATGAAGAATACCTAACACGCTATTACGCCAGAGACTATCAATCAACCCTTCTCGACATTGATGTGCTCAATAAGGAAAGGCCAGAAAACCCACTCCGGTGCAAATACAACCTGCTCCGCGCCCAATGTGTGGGTGGATTAACAAGCTATACGGGAGACAGAACACCTTACTTTGATGCACTTAAAGGAATTCTTCAGGAGTGCCCAGAAACAGAGGAGGCCGCGTTTGCATCTTCAATACTTAGACAGTTGGGGGTGGATCTGGGTTCGGTAGGAAAAAAACCAAACAAAGAAGAAGAAGAGGAGAAGATTAACCCCTTTGTATTTGACCCAAACAAAGAGCACTATTTTGCGATATTAATCCCCGTAGACAAAGGAAATGGGTCAGAGGCAAAGGCGCAAGCATCAGACTTTAACAACGCTTTCTTTGAATCAAGAAATCTTAGAATCACGAGCAACCTGTTAAGCAGAACCCACCAAATAGTTCTGGTTAAGTCGTTTGCAAACCTATCAAAATCAATGGACTACCACACAGTATTCACTGGAAACCGTGAGATGCTAATCGATTTAAATTCAAGAGGTTTAGATATGTTTGTGATAAGCAGCGTGAATTATATCGAACTTTTTAAAAACAAGGACATAGATGAGTATATAAATTTCTTCAACACTCACTACCTTTCGGAAAAACACAAACAAGAACCATGATCGGCTCATTAAAACGTTCCGCAGGAACACAAGCAACACATTCGGACAACGGAATTAACCGTATCGTAGAGGGGACGGTGATAGAAGGAACAATACAAAGCGACAGCAACCTCAGAATTGACGGTAAATTTAGCGGTGAATTAACAACCAAAGGACGCTTGGTAGTAGGGCCTAAGGGTGTCGTAAAAGGAGTGATCAATTGTTTGTGTTGCGATGTCGAAGGCATACTGGAGGGGGAGGTAACCGTTTTAGAACTTCTTGCAATGAAGTCGTCTGCGACCGTTCAAGGAGACCTATTCTATGGTCAGCTGTCGGTCGAGGCGGGCGCAAAAGCCCTTGGTACTTTCCGTATGGGGGTCCCTAAAAACAAGAAGAAGATTGAGGAAAAAGCGGCATCTAAAGCAGACGCAATGGCCTCATTAAAATCTTCAAGAATACCCTCAGAAGCAGACGTTGTCTCACACAAAAAGCAAACGGTTGGAGCCGGAACGTAATCACCAACAACCCAAGTCAAACCCTAGGTTAAAAGCCACCAAAACCGCTTTGCGATTTGCGGGCATTGGAACAACGCTCGCGTCAGCCATCGCTCTAGGCGCACTTGGAGGTAGGCAAATAGACAGCCACTTCCAGCTTGAGAAACCACTGGGCACGGCTGCGGGCGCTATACTAGGCTTGGCATTAGGGATGTGGTCAGTCCTCAGGAATATTCAGACAAAATAACCGCATGATTAGATTTGTTATTAAAACACTGCTTGTTTCTTTTTTGTGCGTGACGATAGGGAACATTCTTCCTCTTTTTTCTGACATGGCAAACCAACCCATTTGGCTTTTAACAATCGCTTTCTATGCCCTGCTTACAATTTTACTAAGAACCTGGGTTGCCAAATCACAACAAGGGTCTGCAATAAAATTTTCAACAGCGGTAATTGGAACAACGACCGCCAAAATGCTTCTCACCATTGTGATAATCACAACCTATCTCGTGTCTAAAATGCCAAGCCGAGAGCTTTTTGTGTTTGGGGTGTTTGGGGTGTTTGTTGCCTTTTCGGTCCTGTTTGTGATTGATGTCCAGCGGTTAATTAAAGGTGGATGAAAGAAAAGTTAGATTCTTCCACTTTTTACACACTTAATATTCGTACTTTTGCCTCGTTTTTTGAACAGATTTAGAGCATGATAACTGAGTTCGCCAAACGATTTGCAATTGCCACCCTCATAATATTAGGAGGGGTAAGTCTTGTTGTCGCTCAAACCGAGAGTCATGGCGAGGGTGATCACACCCACGACTCCCACGACTCCCACGACTCCCACGATGCGGGTCACAACTCACTAGACGATGGTGAACACGGTGACTTTGTTGCAAAAGACTTTATTATCCCTCACATCGCAGACGCGAATGAGATTCACTTTTTTGGTGATCACCACAACGGCTTCAGTCTTCCCCTTCCCATGATTTTTTACGTAGAAGGCAAAGGGTTTGATTTATTTATGAGCTCCGAATTTCACGGTTCGCATGAGACCTTGACAGCAACAGGCCCAAATACGGGTACGGTCTACATTAAGCATCCTGACACAGGAATCACATCGAAGGGCGGGGAGTCCTTTTACGACATATCTATTACAAAGTCCGTTTTCGGGATGATGTTTATTATGACCCTCTTAGTGATTATGCTAAGGTCTATGGCAAAAAGTTATTCAAAGCGCCCCGGCCAGGCTCCTAAAGGACTTACAAATGTACTTGAGCCATTGGTGCTGTTTGTTAGAAACGACATCGCAGTGCCAATTATCGGAAAACACAAGGCGGATAAATTCCTTCCCTTCTTACTTACAACCTTCTTCTTTATCGTTGCAAGTAACCTGTTGGGACTCATTCCTTTCATAGGCGGATTTAACATTACAGGCACAATCGGTGTTACTGTTGTGCTTGCGTTTGCCGTCTTCTTTATATCGACAGTGAATGGAAACAAAGCTTATTGGGGTCACTTGTTTTGGCCTCCCGGTGTGCCAAACCTTGTAAAGTTACTTGTCGTTCCAATTGAAGTATTTGGGATGTTCCTAAAACCCACGGTTCTTATGATTCGTTTGACAGCGAACATGACGGCAGGGCATATTATAATTTTGTCATTTGTCAGTTTGGTTTTTATTTTTAACCAAAACTATGGAGAGGTTGCTGGCTACGGCATGGGTGTATTCTCTACCTTATTTATGATCTTTATGTATTTCTTAGAGCTACTTGTAGCTTTCCTTCAAGCATACGTTTTCACACTTCTTGCGGCCATTTATTTTGCAGATGCAACCCAAGAGGCACACCATTGATAATAATAATAATTTAAAAAACAACCCATCATGGAATTGTTGACCATTCTTTTTGAAATTACTACTGGCCACGGACTCGCGGCTCTTGGAGCAGGAGTTGCTGCTATTGGCGCTGGAATCGGCGTTGGATTAATTGGTAAAGCGGCCTTGGAGTCAATGGCGCGTCAGCCAGAATCTTCAGACGACCTACGTGCCAATATGATTCTTGCAGCGGCCCTTGTTGAGGGTGTTGCGCTTTTCGGAATCATTATTTGTCTACTTGTAGTCTTAGGCTAGTCCAATGGGAACGTTGTTAACACCCGCTTTCGGTACAGTATTTTGGGCAACCTTGTCTTTTTTGTTAGCGCTCTTTATTTTAAGAAAGCTAGCATGGGGACCAATCCTAAAGGCGCTACAAGATCGCGAAGAAAACATACAAGAAGCCCTTCTCTCTGCCGACAAAGCACGCGAGGAAATGGCGAGCCTAAATTCGGACAATGACCGCTTGTTACAAGAAGCGAGAAGTACCCGAGACGCAATGCTGAAAGAATCTCGAGAGATGGCCAACAAGGTCGTCTCGGATGCGAGAGCAAAAGCCAAAGAAGAAGCTTCAAAAGAGGTTGAGCTCGCTCGCGAGGCAATCCAAATTGAACGAAAATCGGCCGTTGCTGAACTTAAAGCAGAAGTTGCGAAGTTGTCTATTGATATTGCTGAGCGCCTTCTTCGTGAAGAGCTTAAAGAATCGGGAAAACAAACGGCACTCGTTGAGAAGCTCATCGATGAATCGACACTGAACTAATAACATGGCTAGTAATCGCGTAGCATCCAGATACGCCAAGGCACTCCTTGGTTTTGCTTCCGAAAGGAATGAACTAGATCTAGTAGAGTCAGAACTCCGCACGATCTCTTCATTGATTGCTGAGTCTCGTGAATTCGAGCTTCTGCTTACTAGCCCCGTTGTAAAACCAAATAAAAAGAAAGACGTACTTAAGGCTATTTTTAAAGAAAGCCTGAGTGACCTCACATTTGGTTTTATTAATATTTTAGTAACGAAAGGCAGAGAATCGATTCTTCCTACAATTGTAGTAGAAGCGCTTTCTCAATTACGTCAAATAAAAAACATCCAGGCTGCGGAGGTGCGCTCTGCAACACCACTGGAATCGTCTTCTCGTGATAATATTTTGGCTGAAATAGCCAAGGTTCACGATGGAGTCATAGAACTAAAAGAAACGATTGATCCAGACCTCTTAGGAGGATTTATCCTAAGAATGGATGACAAACAGATCGACGCTTCATTAAAGCGACAGCTCAGCACGCTGCGCCGAAAACTATCAGAACACGATTACGAGCCTGAATTTTAGGCCTAAAAGAATCTCAAATGGCTGAAATCAACCCAGCAGAAGTATCATCAATTCTACGTGAGCAATTGGCAGGAGTTAAATCCGCAGCTGAACTAGAAGAAGTCGGTACAATCCTTCAAGTAGGTGACGGAATTGCCCGCATCTACGGTCTTAGTAATGTCCAATCAGGAGAGCTTGTAGAGTTCGAAAATGGCGTACGTGGTATTATCCTCAACCTCGAGGAAGATAACGTGGGTGCCGTTTTGCTTGAGCCATCAAAAGACCTTAAGGAAGGAAGTTCGGTAAAAAGAACAGGAAGAATTGCATCTATAAAAGCAGGCGAAGGCCTTCTAGGGCGTGTTGTTAATACGCTTGGAGAGCCAATTGACGGAAAAGGCCCTATCACTGGGGATCTTTACGAAATGCCAATTGAGCGCAAGGCGCCAGGTGTCATATTCAGGGAACCGGTTGCCGAACCTCTTCAAACAGGCATTAAGGCGATTGACTCAATGATTCCTATCGGACGAGGACAACGTGAGCTTATCATTGGTGACCGTCAAACAGGCAAATCATCTGTTGCGCTTGACACGATTATCAATCAAAAGGAGTTTTATGATGCTGGCGATCCAGTATTCTGTATTTATGTCGCGATCGGTCAAAAAGGATCAACGATTGCAGGAATCGTAAATATGCTCGAGGAGGCTGGAGCACTTGCTTACACCGTAATTGTTGCGGCTACGGCATCTGATCCATCGCCACTGCAGTTCTACGCGCCCTTTACAGGAGCGGCTGTGGGTGAGTTCTTCCGTGATACAGGTCGTGCGGCTCTCGTTGTATATGATGATCTTTCAAAGCAAGCGGTAGCATATCGTGAGGTGAGCCTTCTGCTTCGTAGACCTCCGGGTCGTGAGGCATACCCTGGGGATGTTTTCTACCTGCACTCACGTCTGCTTGAAAGAGCGGCTAAAGTGATTGCTGTAGACAGTATCGCTAGTGAAATGAACGACCTGCCAGAATCTTTAAAATCAATTGTAAAAGGAGGAGGTTCATTAACGGCTCTTCCTATTATCGAAACGCAAGCTGGTGACGTAAGTGCATATATTCCAACGAACGTAATTTCTATTACCGACGGGCAAATATTCCTTGAGTCAAACCTCTTCCTTTCGGGAATTCGACCAGCAATTAATGTTGGAATCTCAGTAAGCCGCGTAGGTGGTAATGCTCAGATAAAATCAATGAAGAAGGTCAGTGGTACACTTAAACTAGACCAAGCTCAATACCGTGAGTTAGAAGCGTTTGCTAAGTTTGGTTCTGACCTCGATGATGCAACAAAAGCGATTCTTGACAAGGGCGCAAGAAACGTTGAAATTCTGAAACAAGACCTTAACTCTCCACTGCCCGTAGAGGAGCAGGTGGCCATGGTTTACTGTGGTACCAAAGGGCTTCTAATGAATGTTCCGATTAATAAGGTAAAGCAGTTTGAGCAAGATTACTTAGACTATTTAAGAGCGAAACACTCAGATACGTTGAGCGCCTTGAAAAACGGAAAATACACGGATGCAGAAACGAGTGTTTTGGAGTCCGCTGCTGCTGAAATGACCGCTCAATACGCATAATCTAGACGACTATGGCTGGAGGATTAAAAGAAGTAAGAGAACGTATCGGTTCAGTTCAGAACACGATGCAAATCACATCTGCAATGAAGATGGTGTCTGCGGCAAAACTTCGCCGAGCTCAGAACGCGATCACACAGATGAGACCTTACGCAGAAAAAATCCAAGCGATACTTGCAAACGTTAGCGCATCCTTAGATTCTTCAGAAGGCATTTTCTCAAATAAAAGAGAGGTAAAAACCGCTTTGGTAATTGCCATTACTTCCAACAGAGGGCTTTGTGGCGGGTTTAACAACAACAGTATGAAGTTGGCACAAGCTGCAATCTCTAAATTTCGTTCAGAGGGTGCAAATGTTGTTGTATTGCCCTTGGGAAAGAAGGCACACGAGTCTTTCGTGAGGGCAGGAAATGACTTCGCGGAAGGGTTTGGGGACAGTTCATTAACCGTTTTCGACGCTCTAAATTTTGACAAAGCTTCAGAGATAGCCCAAACTGTCATGGACGGGTTTGTTTCAAAAAAGTGGGACGCTGTAGAGATTACCTATAGCCAGTTTAAAAACGCTGCGGTACAAATTCCTACCCAAGAAGCATACTTACCCCTGCTGCCTCTCACAACTCCAGAAGACAATAAAACGGTTGAAATAGATTATATTTTCGAGCCAAATCTTCAGGAAATAGTTCAAAACATATTGCCTAGTGCGCTTAAAACACAACTTTACAAAGCGCTTTTAGATAGCAACGCAGCCGAGCATGGCGCAAGAATGACAGCCATGCATTCTGCAACAGAAAACGCTGGTGACCTTCTTCAAGACCTTAAAATCACTTACAACAAAGCGCGTCAAACCTCTATTACAACAGAGATACTTGAAATTGTTGCAGGATCAGAAGCACTGGGAGCTTAAAAAATTCGAATAATCTTAATTTTTTATTCTTTGGCCCGGTTTTAGTTATTAGATTACCAATATGGGCTTAAGATTTAGAATTTTCATAGGAATGTTGGCGGTTGTTTTGGTTGCTCTAGTAGCTACTGCAGTTGTTGCTTTCGACTACTCCCAAAAACAAGAGTTGGCTTACAATAGCCAGAGACTGTTAAGAAAAGAGGCTGCTTTAAGCAGAAGCTTAGACTATGTTCTTACAAGGCAAGGGGGAAGCCTTTCGTCGGATAGTATTTCCATCGTTTTTACAGATCATATCTGTGAGTTGGCTGACGTCCATAGGCTTACGTTCAGTTTATATAGACCAGATGGTGTTTTGGTGACCACCTCAGCCTCGTTTGAAAACGAGGACCTTCAGCCTGAATTAGCGTTAGATCAAGACCTGCTTAATAATCTTAAACTGAAAGGCGACCGTGTTGTAGTCTCGGAAACGCTTGGCCCAAACGAAATAACACGTGTCCATTGGGTGGTGACCGCCGATGATGGAGCCCCCTTATTAATTGCGACCGCGAGATATAACCCGAGACCATTAACCCAAGGTGGCATCAAGCCCTTTTTAAACCGTTTAGCGCCAGTTTATTTGTTTCTATTTCTAGGCGCGATGCTTATCGCATATCTCATCGTTCAATCAATCCTAAGGCCACTTTATAAGCTCAGGTTAGAGATGGCAACTGTGGACCCCCTCGGTAACGCAAACACTTTAGAACATAAATGGAACGACGAGGTTGGTGAGTTGGTAGACCAATACAATGAACTGCTTTCTAAGCTTAGGGAGAGCCTTATTAGAAGAGCAAAAGACGAACGAGAAGGAGCTTGGAGAGAAATGGCGCAACAAGTTGCACACGAGATAAAAAACCCACTCACACCCCTTAAGTTAGGAATTCAACAACTGGAGCGCGCATGGAACGACAAGGCTGAGGACTTTCCAGAAAGACTGAAAAGGTTTTCTTCAACAGCAATATCTCAAATAGATGTTCTTGCTACTATTGCCGAAGACTTTGCGCTTCTTGCGGTGGTTCGTGAAGCTGAAATAATATCAGTTGATCTAAGCGATGTCGTTAATAAAGCGGCTCACTTATATGGGGATGAGAGTGTTATTGTAGAGACTAAATCACACAACATATTCGTTGAGGGTGATGCTAGCCGACTTATGCGCGCATTTAACAATCTTATTGCCAATGCACTTGATTCGATGTACGATGCGGAATCAAAAGAGCCTATTAAAATCGAGATTTTAGAAGAGGGAGATTTTGCCTTTATAAAAGTGACAGATACCGGCATAGGGATTCCGCCTGAGAAACTAGACCGCATCTTTGAACCCCGCTTTACCACCAAAACTCATGGGTTAGGTCTAGGTCTTGCCATGGTTAAAAGCATCGTAGAGCAATCACATGGCGAGGTGTCAGTTGTGTCGAAAGATGGCAAGGGCGCCACCTTTACCATTAAGCTTCTAAAAGCCCGTAAATAACAGGTCGACTTGGCGAAGCGTCAAGGTCAAAAGGCGCCACCTGAAGACTCAATGCATATAAGCCATCAGGAGCGCTGTCTGGAACGAAAACGAACTCTGTGATTGTTGCAGAACTACGCGGCGCGCTACCCACCCCAAAAAAGGCTCTGTGGCTTTCTAAAGCCCCTCCATCAACCTCCTTATCGACAGACGGAAGGTCCAACAAAAGATGTTTCACGCCCCTGTCAACCAAACCAAGTGTAAAATCCACATCCAAGTAAGGGGGATTCGAATTTGCCCAGTCTTTTGATTTCTTTTCAGCGTCGTTTGGGAGTGTGCGGATAATCAAGGATGCCGGCAAAGGCTCTGTAGCGTCTACCCCTCCAGGAAGCTGAGACCGGGTAATCACAAAGTCATCGCCCTTCTGTTCGGGGGAAATTGAAACGAGCAAGCAAGGCATCAACAAGGGCATTGAAATGTCATTTACAGACTCCGCTTCTTTTGTGATGTGACCAAGGCACTCAGTATGTGTACCATGACCGTGGGGATTGAAGCTTACGTTTGTAAAATTCACAGCTCCACCTAGCGCCACACTGCCCACAAAACCATCTTCTTTCACGGGCTCAAAATGTGGTCGTCCCACATACCACGCCGCAGGACCTTCCCCTTTGCGAGGGTCTCGAAGTGGGAGACTAAGGTCAATAGGAGACGAAAGGTCAACTGTTTTAGAGGACCCGTTCCAATGTAAGGCAATGTTCATTTTAGAAAAATCCATAAAGTAAAGAAACAAAAAAGGCGCCCCGTGAGGGACGCCTTTCAGTAATATTATTAATTCCGTTGCGTATTAGTCAAAAAGGAATCCGACACGGATCGCGCCGTTAAAGACGTTTCCGAGAGATGTGTTAGACACTTGGTTAGGGGCTGTGTACCCTTGCTCGTAGTAATCATAGAAAATATCTCCATCAAGAACATTGAAAGGAAGCTCGCCTACAAAGCTGTCAGCAATTGCAGCTCCTGCTGTTGTAGGGTCAAAAGCACCATTGAATTGAATGTTGAATGCTGTTAAGTCACTTGTTTCAATAGTGTGGTTGCCGAAAGATGTCATCCCGAAACCTAATCCAGCCTCAAATCCAACATATATCGCATCTGAGAAGTAGTAATCAGCTCCAAAGAGTAAGTTTAAACCCAGTGAGCTATACGCCTGCTTGTTTGTTAAATCCCAAGTCACGTAAACATCAGGTTGCCCGACGTTGTCAAGATCATTTGGTCCCCAAGACTCAATCATATCAGTACGACTGCCCATCATGTAGTAAGCCTCGATGCCGAAATAAGGACTGAGGTTGTCAGTACCATCGAAATGAATCTCGTATCCAGGTGCAATACCAATCAGAGTGTTTGATGTCTCCATATTTAACTGTGGACTTACAGGATCATCAAGCTGCTCACCTTCTTGGAAGTAAGCGTACGTTCCAGAGTTAGAACCAACAGTTAACGAGACACGAAAAGCCTTGTCATCATCAAGAAAATTACGATACTTGATGGTCGTGCCGTCAACAGGGCTATTGCCAAAAGGAGTAAGGTTTACCTCTACGTTGTGCTCTCCGCCCAACTGCTTTTGCGCCTGTGCGCTTGTGAATACTAGCGAGAAAATCGCCAGAGTGAACATTAGTTTTTTCATACCCTAAATATATTTATTTTCAGTTTTCAAAGTGCAATAACGGGAATACTGAGCAGAATCAAGCAAATATGTAGATATTAACACTCACTATTTGAGTGTTAACAACCTCAATAAAGAGCCATAACTACTGATAATCAGTCATATATAAATCTATTCGACTGTAACACTTTTTGCTAAATTTCTCGGCTGATCTACATCACATCCTCTTAAAACAGCAATCCGATAGCTCAAAAGCTGCAAAGGGACCACACTTAGCAACGGCGCAAGCGAATCTACACATCTTGGTATTTCGATGACGTGGTCAGCCAGATTCGCCGCCTCTGTGTCACCCTCTGTAACAATTGCAATCAACTTACCGCCCCGAGCCTTAACTTCTTGAATATTGCTTACGACCTTTTCATATACATCATCCTTGGTCGCGATAAATATGACAGGCATGTCATCGTCAATCAACGCGATAGGGCCGTGCTTCATTTCGGCCGCAGGATAACCTTCAGCGTGTATATAGCTGATTTCTTTAAGCTTTAATGCGCCTTCAAGAGCTACGGGGAATTGATATCCTCGGCCCAAATAAAGCGCGTTTTCTGCGTTTTCAAATTTTGAGGCGATTGTATCAATGTAATCCGCTTGTTTCAGAACACCCTCAACCAATTCGGGTATTCCGTTTAGCTCGGTAAGCAGTCTTAAAAAACGTTCGCGAGGAAGGCAACCTTTCTTAAATCCAACATGCAGTGCAATCATTGAAAGAACTGCGATCTGTGAAGTAAACGCCTTCGTAGAAGCTACCCCAATTTCTGGTCCAGCGTGCGTATACGCTCCACTTTCAGCTTCTCGCGCGATACTTGAGCCCACAACATTGCAAACACCGAAAACATGAGCACCTGCTTCCTTTGCCGTTTTAATGGCAGCTAACGTGTCAGCAGTCTCTCCGCTTTGTGAAATAGCGATGACCACATCGTCCGGATGAATAATGGGGTTTCTATAACGGAATTCAGAAGCATACTCTACCTCTACTGGAATTCGGGTGAACTCCTCCAGTAAATATTCTGCAACCAAACCGGCATGCCAACTTGTTCCGCAACCTAAAATGAGAATCCGTGAGGCATTTTGCCACCTGTCCCAATGGTCGTCAATGCCTCCCATTTTAATTTCCCCCAAGGGAAGATTTATACGCCCCCTAATCGAATCACGAATAGACCGTGGTTGCTCAAAAATCTCTTTCAGCATAAAATGCTCGTATCCAGCTTTTTCAATGGCCTCGAGTTCAATTTCCAATGCGTGGACCTCAGGTGCAATCGCTACATTAGAAATGGTTCGAATCCGAAGACCTTCATTTATATCTAGAGCAGCGACCTCTTCATCTTCCAGGTACACAACATTCTTAGTGTAGGGGATGATTGGCGTAGCGTCTGAAGCGACGTAAAAAGCGCCATCTTCACCCATTCCGATCACCAGCGGGCTGGATTTCCTTGCCGCGATTAGCCTGTCAGGATGCTCTCGGTCAATCACCACAATGGCATACGCGCCCACCACTTGCTTCAACGCAGACCTTACTGCGTCAAATAAACTTAATTCTGACCCCAACATGATTTCCTCAATGAGGTGTACAAGAACCTCCGAATCTGTGTCGCTCAAAAGTGCGTGGCCCCTTTGGTCTAAAGTTTCACGAAGTGCAGCATAATTTTCAATGATGCCATTGTGTATGATTGCAATCCGCCCTTTGCTCGCTCTATGTGGGTGTGCATTGACGTCATTCGGAGGACCATGGGTTGCCCACCTTGTGTGTCCAATTCCCACATTGCCTGTAAGCTTTTCTTTTCCAACGTGCGAGAGAAGATCTTTCACCTTTCCCTTCTTTTTTCTAATCACAAGCTTAGCAGGCTCGGTTTTTGTTGATTCGATAACTGCAACACCGGCGCTATCGTAACCACGGTACTCCAAACGTTTTAATCCATCAATAAGAATGGGAAAAGCAGGTTTGGGTCCTAAATATGCAACAATTCCACACATACTTCGAAGTTAATTCAGTGACTACAAGTAAGAACCAGTCTGGCGCGATTTAAATCAACGCCAGTACCCCTAATAACGACACCTTGGATAGAAATCCCAGCTCGGCTAGACACAATATACAAGGGCGGAACGGGTTCTTCAGGAGAGAAATTACCATACGCAAAACCAGACTCTCTGTTAAGTATCTGTTGTATTGTTCGACTTATGTTAAAGCGGTATTCCTTTGTCGATGAGTTATAGTTACCATCAATGTTAACCCCAAGAGAGACTTGATCTGGCGTTGAAACAGACAAACCTTCAGGGTTTTCGGTCAGGATAAAGAGCTGCTCATGCGGGGGATATCGAGAATCGAAGAAGGACTCGTCGAGTGGAAGGATTAATTCGGCCTTTTGTACAGCACGCTCAGCGCCCAACGAATCAGTAATTGAATTTAAATATGGAATTCGCAATTGGGTTTTAAGTCCAGAACCAGACATGACATATAAAGACTGATCCCCAGCCACGAACGCCGAGTCTGAAGTGGGTGTATTTAGGGATGACAACTCACCGACGTAATCCTGGCGAAACATATTCACTCTCGCACTTAAGGGGCTTATGATGAAGTCATAAAATGAAGTGTCGTTGTCGTTATGGTAGTGGAGTCGCATCAAACTCAATCCAGAAGAAATATCGACGCCTGCAGCGCCCACACCATCTCCCATGGTAGAAACAACAATCCCAGGAAAGAAGTTTAACCACGACTCATTGTCCTGGAAAATCGTGGTGTCCTGATCAAGAATATTTTGTCCAAAAACAGGGTTCATGTTTATACGAATCTGTTTTACAACCGTATCCTCCCCGACAATTAAATCTTGTGATGGGTTAATAGAAACCTGTCCCTGCGAGAGGTCGTTTAAAATATCATGTGTAACCTCAGGAGAGAAATTTGAGTAATAAGCAGAATCGTAGGAGAGCGAATCGGCAAGCTGCTGAACAAGCATGCTTTGGTCGCTCAATTGACCATAGGTGTCTCCAGTAAATCGAAGGCTTAAAAAGAGGCTATCTACCTGAGGGTTGGAACCAAAATCTATTCCGGGAGCACTTAGACGAAGTTGCGTTGCAAATCCAGCTGTCGTCCAGCCTATTCTGGGTGTGAAAACCCGACCAAGCACAGCCGCACTCAGTCTCGCTGTCGAAAGAGAATCCTCTCGAACGGTCACCATTTCGACTGTTAAAGTGTCAGATGTGTAGACCCCAAACATTTCAGATACCGGCTGAAGCCCTAGCCCGATAGAGGAGTCAGGCTTTTCACAGCCAACAAATATAATAAGGCACCATAAAGTCCAGAAGGCTGCCCAAGGGATGTTAGCTTTTTGCTTCATCATAGGGCGCGAATATATCTATTATTCCTCGACAGCCTCAAACTTTCCCTCAAGAACTTCATCGTAAAACTGGTTAATTTCTGCAAGATATCCTTTTTCACCAGGGAATGGGAGAACAGGAACGCCAGCAGCGGCCATTTTAGATGTCGTTTCTTCATCCAGATCTTCGGATGCAGTAATGAGTGCGTCAGCATTTTCAATTGCGATGGCATTCATGTTGTTGAACGTTGCGTTTTTAATGGTCTGAACCTTTTCAGCATCAATTCCATCAAGAGAAACCTTCTCAGAAAGTCGCGCGTCTAAAGCGCCCTCAAATCCTTCATCATAGATACTACACACGACTTTGCTATTTGCGAAATAGGGATCGTCAGCGTAATTGTTCTTCAGATAAAGCGGCAGCAGATTTGCCATCCACCCATGGCAGTGGATAACATCAGGAGCCCATCCAAGCTTTCTTACGGTTTCTAAAACACCCCTAACGAAGAAAATAGCGCGCACATCGTTGTCAGCAAAGAGCTTGTCTTTTGCATCATATAATACAGCCTTGCGCTTGAAAAGATCATCATTATCGATGAAGTAGACCTGCATTCTTGCAGTAGGAATTGAAGCAACCTTGATAATTAAGGGGTGATCGACATCATCGATGTTTAGATTCATCCCAGATAGTCGAATGACCTCATGTAACTGATGACGACGTTCATTAATTTTACCAAACCTCGGCATAAACACGCGTATCTCACGTCCCTTATCGTGTGTTCCCTGAGGTAGGTGGCGAGAAATAGAACTCATCGGTGTCTCAGGGAGGAAGGGAACCAGGTGTTGGGATACGTATAGGATTCGTGCTTTGCTCATAGTTTATGCTCTCTTCTGGTTAGACTAACAACAAATATAACTAATTTTACCCATAAATCCAAGTAATTACAAAGGATACAGGGCGACAGGCCTCCTGAAAAATGAAAATTATACGCACATCGGTCGGGTTAAACCATTGGTTTAACGAACATAATATTCAAATCAACAAATCACTTGGGCTTGTCCCAACGATGGGGGCTTTACATCAAGGACATGCGTCTCTGATCGAAAAAGCATCAAAAGAATGTGACTTAGTGGTTGTAAGTATCCTAGTAAACCCGACCCAATTTAATGAAAAGGATGATTTAGACGCCTACCCAAGAACAATGGCCGCTGATGTCGAAATTGCCAAAGCAGCAGGCTGCAATGTGATTTTTGCACCAACAGCAGAAGATTTATATGGGGGGAAACCAAAAGCAGAGCCTGTGAACTGGGGAGATCTAACGCATTCATTTGAAGGGAAGTGCCGGCCAGGTCATTTTGATGGCGTGATAGCCGTGGTGGACAAACTATTTGATGCGATTAAACCAGACAAAGCATATTTCGGAGCCAAAGACTTGCAGCAAGTTGCAGTCGTGCAAAAAATGGCACAGATAAGATACCCCAATATTGAAATTGTGAGCTGCGAACTGATTCGAGATTCAAAAGGTTTGGCCTTAAGTTCAAGAAATATAAGGCTGACAAATCAAGGCGTAAAGCAAGCTTTAAAGCTCTCGTTTGCACTCTCTAAAGTGGTGGAAAAGATTTCAGCAGGGGAGTCTGAAAAAACCGCTGTAGATGCTGCCAGGAATGAGCTAAAGGAATATGACGAAATCGATTTGGAGTATTTTAATGGGGTGAATTTCCACACATTTTCTCACGAAGATAAACCCTTCGAATGGAGCCACATTGTTGTGGCCGCAAACGTCGATGGCGTAAGACTTATCGACAACATTGAATTAGAGGTTGTAGATTAAGCCTCTTTATCGGTACTTTGTGGCAAATAAGAAATCATGGGTCCAAGTCCTGTACAAATAATTCTGATTGCCCTTGTGGTACTACTGCTCTTCGGCGGACGTAAAATTCCTGAACTTATGCGCGGCCTTGGCCAAGGCATAAAGGAGTTTAAGGACGCATCGAACAAGGATGACGACAGCAAGTCAGACAAATCTTCGGACGACAAAAAATCTAAGTGAGTCCGAGGCTTTCAAATTTGATTGTTACGTGTCTTTTCTTTACAATAAACCTTGTGGTTTTTGGACAGGAAGACATACGCGAGGGAAGCCTAAATGAGACTGATACCGCACGCCTTGTTCAAAAAAAGGTTGCGCCTTTTTCTTGGGAAGAAGAGTGGTCAATTTGGTGTGACTCTCAGACTTGCGTTAGCTCTGATACTGGGCTCTGGAACATTATGGGTGAACCCGATTTAGAGCTTGACACGGCTGTCATGAAATCAAGAATGGCGATACTAGATATGTCGTCGGAGCTAGATTTACAGTGGAATAGCGTTGCGCACAAACGGGTCGCGCTTTATGTGAGCAAGCGCAAAAGAGGTCTGAGCACAATGTTGGGAAGGGCGCCCGCATTTTTCCCTCTTTTTGAAGAGATGCTAGACCGGGCAGAGCTTCCTTTAGCGTTGAAGTATTTGCCCATCGTAGAAAGTGCCTTGAATCCCGAAGCGCGATCCCCAGCAGGCGCACGTGGCCTTTGGCAATTCATGTACTATACAGCGAAGGCTGAAGGATTGAGAATAGACAGTTATATTGACGAAAGAAAGGACCCCAAAAGAAGCACAGAAGCCGCCTGCAATCATTTGAAGAAACTTTATGAAATTTACGATGATTGGTACCTAGCGCTTGCGGCTTACAACGCTGGGGGCGGAAATGTAAATAAGGCAATTCGCAGAAGTGGCGGCAAGACAAATTACTGGGAGGTGAGGCCATTCCTTCCGAGAGAGACTCGAAACTATGTCCCCAACTTTCTTGCGGTGGTATATCTCATGGAGTACCACGCAGAGTATGGTATCGTGCCTAGAAACATCCTACCGGGATACATTGAGATGGACTCTGTTCATGTTGAAGGACCTCTTCGGTTTGACCAAATTGCTGAGCTCACCGTTCTCTCTGAATCAGAACTGGCTGTCCTGAACCCCATGTTTCGACAAAAAATCATTCCAGGCCCAGGGGAGAAGTGGGTTGTTAGAATCCCAAATGAATCCGTGGCTGTTTTTATAGAACGTGAAGCTGATATGAGGCTCATCAATCCAGAATTAACCCCTGAGATTCAATACGAACCTGAACCGATATTCTATCGCGTTAAATCAGGAGATGTGTTGGGAACAATTGCAGAAAGACATGGCGTTTCCGTGAGAAAGATAAAAGATTGGAATGGCTTAAACAGTTCTAATATTAGAATCGGACAAAGGCTTATCATTCACGGTGACCCCACCAAACTATGAGATTTCCGCGCCTTATTTTTGCTTTGATTTTGTTAGGCTGTGGAAGCCAAGACGGGGCAAGATCTCCACTTCCAAGTAGGGTCGGTGCGCAAGGCGAAGTTCTGGTGGTCTGTACAGATGCGGTTTGGGAAGGTGTGATTGGAGACAGCATTAGAGACATTCTCATGAAGCCATATGCCGTTCTGCCTCAGATGCATACTGAGACATACGAACCCATGTTCGATGTGGTGCACAAAAACAGATTTGATTTTAGCAAGTTTTGGAAACCCCACCGTAATATCATCGATGTTGAAATTGCGGACAGGGTTGACACTCAAGATCCTTCAGTGGTTTTTTATAAAGAGAAGTATTCTCAAGGACAGATCTATATAGTGGCAAAAGCCAGAACCCAAACGGCGCTGGCGGAGAAGATTTCGGAGCGGGCAAACGAAATGGTCAGCCTCCTACATGACGTAGAGGTAAAAAGAACGACATATGTCACGAAGCTTTCGACAGATGAGGTGATACAGGCGAAAATAAACACCATATGGGGCTTGGATTTGTTAATCCCTAAAGGGTCATATGCTGTAAGAGCCGACACTGCATTTACTTGGATAGACAGACAACTCACGAGATTTCGAGGCAGCAACAATCACGATGTTCAAGAAGGGTTTTTTATTCATAGCGAACCATATACAGGCCCGCATCAATTTACCCTCGACTACATTCTCAATAGGCGTGACGAACTTACTCAACGACATGTTTATGGCCCAACGGAAGGGAGTTACATGCAAATCGAAAGGCGTATGGTTCCCTCATATGAAGCGTTTTCGTTTAATGGCGGCTTTGCGGCTGAGGTAAGAGGTCTTTGGAGAATGGAGAATGATTTCATGGGTGGACCATACTACAGTTTGACCTTTTATGACGAACCAGAGGCGCGCCTCATCACAGTTGAAGGATACGCATATGCGCCGTATTTTGACAAGCGCCCCTACATGAGAGAAATAGAAGGGATTGTTAAGTCTGTCAAGAAATTTACAGCAGAAGAGGCTGTTGATTAGTGAGAGATGATAAACTTGGCGCTGTTTGATGTGCGTTGGTTTTGATACCAAACCGCCACATAAGACCCTTCGGCCCAACCCTCAAGATCCAAAGAGACTTCCACATTGTCGGTCAGAGATTTGCTGAGAATCACCCTTCCATTGATATCCCAAATTTTGATTAAATCGGCCTCAAAATCGCTTTTTAAGGTGATTGATGTAGATGCTGGAGAAGGAAATGCAGTGGCTGTAGCGCTTGCTAAATCAGGCGCATCGATCGAAAGAGAAATGTCCCCATTTGCAAATGCGTATTGTCCTTTTCTAAGTGATGAAACTCTGAAAACCCCATTGCCGTTTGTCAATGACCCTGCCTGCCATGTATAGTCAGGATACTGAACCCATGTGGAAGCTGAATGAGGGCGCCACGCGAGGAACGCATTTTCCTCACCGCCATAGTAAAGATCGTAATCTAAACCCTCGTTGTTGTTACCGACATAGGAGAACCGCGCGTCGATTGTGAGGGCCTCGGTTCCTTCGATTCCTTCTTCCCAAGTTCCGTCTACAGTCCAAAAATGTGTCGCACTTATTTCGTCGACATAAAAAGCTGTGGGCTCACTGTCGGGAGCGGCCCAATGATGTTCAATACGCGCGATGACGCTGTCCGTAATGTTGTCGCACCCGAGCCGCATTTCAACCCAAGGCATTGTTGACAATCCGGTGGGTTCGGTAATTGCAACGGTGTGGTCTAATCTTCCCTGGTTGAGCTTCCCATCGGCATTAAGCGCAATGAGTACGTATGGTTCTGGGTGTAAAACCGTCACCTCATCATACGCTCCCCCTACACGCACCTCAAAAAGCGTCGTGTCCCATTCTGCATTCCACAGCGTAACATCGAGCGGTTCATTCTCGTGGAAATTAGCGCAAGCACGGAGCTTTTGGTTGAGATACAACGTGGTTTCAAATCCATCACCCCCAGCTCCGATTTCAGTACTGGTGGAGTCAATGAGCCAGGTAGAAAAGCCAGGTTGGTAGATCTGTGCATCAAAAAAAGGATCAAGATCTAAGCCGGTAACATCCTCAAGAGTGAGACGAAAGACCTCTGCATCCATGTGGCTGTCGAAGTGGGTAGAAATCACAGATTGGCAAGCGCTTCGGTACAGTTCGTCACCGAGATATGCTCTGAGGTTGTGATGAATAGAAGCGCCCTTGTAATAAGTGGTGCGCCCGTAAATTTGCGCGTCTGGCATCGGAGAAAGAGGATGGAATCCCTCGTCTTGTATGTGACACTCTTCTAGCACAAACTGCTGATTGTCTTTAACAAGATCAACAAACGCCTCGTGTCCATCTTTGTACTCTACAAAAAGATGGCTGGAGTATTCTGCGGGGCCTTCTTTAATCCACATGTGGTTATGAATCGTTGGAGCGACGAGGTCTCCCCACCAATGGTGACCAAGTTCGTGAGAAAAAAGATCACCATTTGCAGTCACGCTTTGCTCAATCATAAAGCGTGGATAGGAGATATTTGTCGGAACCTCTAACGCCCCATCTGTGGTGAGAACATACCCAACTCTTTCCCATGCATAAGGCCCCCACCAGTATTCAAGCGCATCGATGGCGTATCCGATGTCAATGAATTTGTTCGACATGAGGTTAATGTCTTCCGATTTGGCGGTAAGCCGAACAGGAATGTCTCCATATTCTCCTGTATGAACGAAGTTGCTGTCGACATAGGTCGACACAGCAAACGCAGCCTGGTGAGTCGTTATGGGGTGTTCGAGGATGAAGCTTCGCGTTAATGTGTCACCTTCTTCAAAAGTCTCTCCCAGAAATGTTCCTTGAAGATGAGCCTCCATTCCGTCTGCGCTTCGGATGTTCCAAGAGTATGTCGCCCTTTCCACAAAGTTATCGAAGCATGGATGCCAAACCTTGCCGTAATTCGGTGGGATGCTTGTAAGCCCAATCCCCATGTGATAGATGTATCCAGAAGTAAAGTATACCCCCCCCCAAGAAGGATCCTGTTCAGGATGACCGCCATAGAAGACTTCTATTTCGTGGGCGTCCTCAGATTGAAAAACGGTGTTTGGAGAAGGAATAATGAGTCGCCCGTTTTCGTGAACGAAAACAGAACTTGCCCCATCGATATTAACAGAGTCAACAGTTAATGAAACAAGGTCAAACCAAATGTCTTCCGCACCGCTTTCAATCACAGACATCGTAATCAAGGCTTTGGCTCGCATCTGTTGTAGACCGTAGTTTGTAAGGTCGAGATCCAAAGCGTAATGAACAATATCGAACGTGTCGCTTCTCGAAATCGATTCCGACATGTCGTAATTTTCTACGAAAGACCTATTTCCTATCGCGTTCACGTCTTCGCCCACTTCAGAATGCACATGGCCATTTAAACCCAAACCCCGACACCCCACGGGTAAAAACACCCTTTGATTGGTCGTGTATTCAGACAAATTCTTAATTTTTGTTTGGGCAAAAGAAGGCGTAGAATTCGCGATAAGACTGAATAAAATCACGAATACGGCAAAAGAGTGTGTAAGTCGTTGCATAGCCACAAAGTACGACGGACCTTTACCGTATGGAAAAAATAATTGTAGCCCCTGGGAAGTTTATTGAAATTGAATACATCTTGAGTGAATCTAAAGAAGATGGTCAATTGGGTGAAATGCTGGAAGAATGCCCTGCCGAACAAGCCTTTGGATTCAATGTTGGTTCAGGAGAAGTCTTAGAGTCATTCGAAAAAGCGCTTAACGGACTGCAAGTTGGCGAACCATTTGACATTGCTCTTTCTTGCATAGATGCATACGGGCCCACTACAGAGGATGCCATTGTGATGATTCCTAAAACTGTTTTTGAAATTGATGGTAAATTCGACGAAGAAAATATAAAAGTTGGAGAGGCAATTCCAATGAATGATGAGGATGGAAATGAACTTTTCGGAGTTATAGTTGATGTTTTAGACGATAGAGTACAGATGGATTTCAACCATCCATTTGCAGACCTGGACCTTCATTTTTCTGGTCGAATATGTGATATTAGAGAAGAAGCTTAAACCACGCTCTTAGCTGTAACTTCGCACCATGGAACGTACGGAGATACAAGAACTGGGAGAGTTCGCTTTAATAAATCGACTCACGCAAGAATTAAAGAATAACGCACCATCTACTTTGTTAGGTGTGGGTGATGACGCAGCAGTAATAGACCCTTTAGGCAAACGCGTTGTTGTCACGACAGACATGCTTGTTGAAGGCGTGCATTTCGATTTGAGTTATGTGCCGTTAAAACATTTGGGATATAAAGCGGTGATCTCAAACATCAGTGATGTTTGTGCGATGAATGCCAAACCTTCTCAAATAGTAGTAGGCTTAGGCGTGTCAAATCGGTTTTCAGTTGAAGCCCTCGATGAACTGTACGATGGAATCAAGACCGCGTGTAAGCTTTATGAAGTAGATCTCGTAGGAGGAGATACAACCTCGATTCCCTCAGGGCTTACCTTGTCGATTACTGCTCTAGGGCTCGTAGATGCAGACAAAATTGTAACTCGCTCAGGAGCCAGTGCAGGAGATTTGCTTGTGGTTTCAGGAGAACTAGGGTCTGCGTACATGGGCCTACAGGTTCTAGAGCGTGAAAAAGAAGTCTTCAAGGAGGCCCCAACGGCACAACCAGAACTCCAGGATCACAGCTATATTATCGAACGTCAACTGAAGCCAGAGGCGAGGACAGACATCATAAGAGAGCTTGCCGACCTTGAGGTTAAACCCACAAGCATGATCGACATCTCTGACGGTTTAGCCTCAGAATGCCTTCATATCGTCGCAGCGAGTGGGGTGGGGGTTCGCTTATATGAGGATAAACTTCCCATAGATGCCAAAACACATGCTACCGCACGTGAGTTCAACCTGGACCCTACGGTGTGCATGCTAAGCGGTGGCGAGGATTATGAGTTGTTATTTACGGTACGTCAAGATGATTTCGAAAAAATACGCAACCACCCCAAACTCTCTATTATCGGTCACATGACTGAGGATGTCAATGAGCAAGTAATGGTGACCAACAGTGGCCAAGACATCACGCTTAAAGCGCAGGGTTGGGACAGTATAAAAGCGTAAACAAGCAAATACATGTGTGGCATAGCTGGCGTTTTCGGAATTGAGAACTTCCCAGAGGGGGAGGCACACTCCGCAGCGTTAAAAATGGTGGATGCGATGTCCCACCGTGGCCCAAACTCCAAGGGCATTTGGTCTGACAACAAAAACCTATCGTTGGGCCATTCTCGTCTTAGCGTCTTCGATACGGAGTCCTCAGAAGCCAATCAACCTCTTATAGATAAGCCTTCTGGAGACGCACTTGTTTTCAATGGCGAGATCTACAATTTCCGCTCACTACGCGCAGAACTACAAACGTCAAAAGAGTGCAATCACACGTTTAAAACGACCGGAGATTCAGAAGTTTTGTTTGCCGCTCTTCGCTCATGGGGTTTAGATAGAACCCTCCACAAGCTAGACGGCATGTTTGCCTTTGCGTGGTGGAATGCAGCCGAGGAGAAATTGTCACTGGCGCGAGATAGATTTGGCATCAAGCCGCTTTACTGGTCCTCAGAAAACGACAAAGGCGCCATCTTATTTGCCTCAGAAGTTAGAAGTTTACTCGCTTCTGGATGCATCGCGCGTCGTGTGAATAAAGATGCATTAACGGATTATCTGAGATATTCTACCGTGCATGCGCCTGACACGATTGTCAAGGATATAAAACTATTGGAAGCGGGTTGTGCAATAGAAATACAGGATGAATCCACAGACGTTTTCCGTTGGTGGAATACCGCCACTGAAGCACTTAAGGCAAAACGTAACCTCTCCCCGACAAACGATCTGGATGCGATTGCAAAAGACCTTCGGGAGACCCTCACGTCTTCGGTTCAAGCAAGAATGCAATCCGACGTTTCCATTGGGGCGTTTCTTTCAGGCGGAATTGACTCCACCGCAATTGTTGGACTTATGTCTGAAATTTCAGAGAAACCCATCAAAACCTTTACCGTGGCGATTGATGATGCTTCTTTAGACGAAAGTCAGATGGCGCGTACGGTTTCCAAAAAATTCAAGACCCAACATCACGAAATCCACTTGACTACGGATGATGTACTTGAAAAAGTTCCTGCTGCCCTTGCGGCGATGGACCATCCTTCTTTTGATGGACTGAACACTTACATCGTAAGCGGGGCGACCCACGAGGCCGGAATCACGGTGGCACTAAGTGGCTTAGGTTCAGATGAAATATTTGCGGGCTACCCCGTTTTCGATCGATCTGTACAGCTCATGAAACACCAATGGATCGCTTCGTGGCCGAGAGGATTGCGACGACTTGTCGGGATGTCATACCACACACTTTTTCCAGGAGAGGGGTCAAGAAAACGCGCAGAAATCCTCGCGGGCAATTACTTCGCTCTCGAACATACATACCCATTGTCTCGTCAACTTTTTCTGGACACAGATGTAAAACAAATCCTCGGTGCTAAAAGCCTTGCAAACAATGCTGTTTTCGAATGGATTACGGATGCTTTAAGGCCGGGAACAGACGCTTTCTCCCTGCCATTTTTAAGCAAGGTTTCCCTAGCGGAACTCCATACATATCTAGGTCACACGCTTTTGAGAGACACCGATATGTTCAGCATGGCGCACTCCCTAGAGGTTCGAACACCATTTATGGATCACAAATTGGTCACGAAAGTTCTCGCTTTGCCAGACAACCTCAAGCCTCCCCGTTCCGATTCCCGCCCCCCCAAGTCTCTTCTCGTAAAAGCGCTCGATGGCATTGTTTCAGAGGATATTTCTATGAGAGAGAAACAAGGCTTTGTGCTTCCTTGGGATGCATGGCTTAAAGGCCCTTTAGACCAAATCTATTCGGAGGGAATAGACGCCCTCGCGTCATCTGAATTAATCCATGAGCGAGCGTTACAGAAGATTCTGTCCACTTCAACATGGAGCCGGAAATGGAGTTTGTCGGTTCTCGGATACTATATCAAGCGTCATGGACTCAGATAAAACACGCATCCTCGTTTCTACGGAGTGGTTCCCCCCAGCGTTTAAGGCCGGAGGCCCCATCAGAAGCATCTATAATCTCATTCTTGCGATGAAGTCGAATGGGGGGAACCCTGACCTTGAGTTTTTTGTGCTTTCTGGGGCATATGACTTGGGAGAAGAAGAGAAGATGGAAGGCGTGAATGAAGGCGTATGGTCTCATTTGCAAGGCGTATCAGGCGTTCAAGTCAGATATGAAAACCGCTTAAACTGGAGAAAATCACATTGGAAGCATGTGTTTGACGAAGTCAAGCCCGACGTGCTCTACTTGAACAGTCTGTTCAGCCGCGCATTTACGCTCAGGCCATTACAGGTAGCACGTTCGAAAGGTGTAAAAACGGTACTTGCCCCCCGTGGCATGTTGGGAGCGGGAGCACTTGAGATTAAACCTTTAAAGAAGTTTATTTTTCTCAGTCTCGCTAGGAATTTAGATTTCTTTCGTGGCGTAGAATTCCACGCAAGTACGGAAGAGGAAGTTCGTGATGTGAAGATGCATATTCCAGGCAAAAAGGTTTTTGTGGCGAGAAATTTCTCAGACCCCACCCTTAAAACTCTCCCCACTACGAACCTTTCTGAATCCCTTAATTTTCTATGTCTTGGAAGGGTCCATCCAATTAAAAACCTTCTTTTTGCTGTTGAGATCTTGTCAAAAATGAACATGAATGGCAGAAAGGTATGTGTCAATATCGTGGGTCCGTCCGAGGATGAACATTATCTCAACTCAATCCTCCGCCTATCCAATTCTAGCTTGGAGATTACCTACTCAGGGTCTGTTCCTCATCAAGGCTTACATGAGGTATTTAGCAACACGCACTTCCTTTTAATGCCCACCACGCATGAAAATTACGGCCATGCAATCATCGAAGCTTGGGGGTTTGGCAGACCTGTACTCCTCAGTGACAAGACCCCTTGGCGAGATATACAAAAGAAGGGCTTGGGCTACTGTACGCCACTTATCCCAGGGCTTTGGGAAGCGGTTTTTAAGGAAATCCTCCTTGTATCAAAGCCTGACTTAAAAAACATGTCAGCGAAGTGTAACGCGCATTATCAAGAACTGGTTTTTGACCCTGAAAATCTAAAGGCAAACAGGGTTATTTTCACATCAAATTAGATTGCAATAAAACATCCGCCCATGTCCGCCCAAAAAAACATTTCTAATCGTATTACGACGCTTTTCGGGATAAAATACCCCATCATTCAAGGAGGAATGGTGTGGTGTGCAGGTTGGGAATTGGCCAGTGCAGTGAGCAATGCTGGAGGCTTGGGGATTATCGGTGCGGGGAGCATGTACCCTGATGTTTTAAAAGACCAAATAAAAAAATGCCAAGCTGCGACATCCCAGCCTTTTGCAGTGAATGTCCCACTGCTCTACCCAGCTGTGGAGGAGCACATGGAGACGATTGTTGCGCTGAAGGTCCCCATTGTTTTTACAAGCGCCGGAAGCCCTAAAACGTGGACTTCACACTTAAAATCTCATGGCATTAAAGTCGTCCATGTGGTAAGTAGCTCAGCGTTTGCGATTAAATCTGAGTTGGCTGGTGTAGATGCTGTTGTTGCTGAGGGGTTCGAGGCAGGAGGTCACAACGGCAGAGAAGAAACGACGACAATGTGTCTGATTCCTGCGGTATCTCAAGTCTGTCACATCCCCGTAATCGCAGCAGGCGGCTTACACGATGGGAAATCCATTCTAGCCGCAATGGTACTTGGCGCTGAGGGTGCGCAACTGGGGTCTCGATTTGTGGCTTCTGAGGAGTCATCGGCTCACCGTGCATTTAAGGATGCGGTCCTTTCGGCGCAAGAAGGGTCGACAACGTTTACTTTAAAGCAACTTACCCCCGTAAGGATGCTTCACAATGCCCTTTTTAAAGAGGTGGTACAGGCGCAACAAAGCGGCGCCACTCCTGAGCGGCTCAAAGAGATCATGGGGCGTGGAAAAGCAAAGAAGGGCATGTTCGAGGGTGACATTGAAAATGGAGAGCTTGAGATAGGTCAAATTGCGTCTCTACTCAAATCAGTGCGCCCTGCAGCGGAGATCATTTCAGAGATAGTGAATGACTACCGCGAAATAGGAGGGGCCAAGCTCGGCCAGAGGTTTAAATTTTAGCCGAAATGTTTTCGAATGGCCATTGCCACTCCACGACTTGACGCCTCAAGGAGCTCATCGAGGTTCGCTTCACGGATTTTGGTGACGGAGCCAAACCTTGACATCAACTTCTTTTTAGTGGCTGGTCCTACACCCTTAATTTCATCCAATTCAGAATGCAATGACGCTTTGCTTCGTCTTTTTCTGTGATGCGCCAAAGAAAACCGATGTGCCTCGTTTCTCATTTGTTGAATAACCCTTAATGTGGGAGACCTCTTATCCAAATAGATGGGTGCGGAATCTCCAGCAAAAAAAAGTTCTTCGAGTCGTTTTGCGATGCCAACGACGGTGATGACGCCCCTTAATCCAAGTGCTTCAACGGCTTCCATGGCGTGACTTACTTGTCCCTTTCCGCCATCAATCACAAGCAATTGGGGCAGACCTTTCTTTTCTTCGAGCAGGCGTTTGTATCTGCGATAAACCGCCTCCCGCATACTTGCAAAATCGTCAGGACCTACTACAGTGCGGATATTAAAATTTCGATAATCTCGCTTGGCGGGTTTGCCATTTCGAAACACAACGCACGCAGATGTAGGGCTTGTTCCTTGCAAATTTGAGTTGTCGAAACATTCAATATGAACAGGGTGTTCAGTTAATCTTAAGTCCGCCTTCATGGTGTCCATAAGCCTTTTTGTCGCCGCTTCAGGATCAACCTGCTCCTGAAGTTTCTGTTTATCTCTCATAAAGAATCGGGCATTATTTTCAGACATATCTACGAGACGTTTTTTATCTCCTTTTGCGGGAACGGAAATAGAGACGCCTGAAATTTTGAGATCAACCTTCAGCGGTGTAAATATTTTTTTGCTTTTGCTTTTAAATTTTTCGCGAATAAGCGGAATTGCCGCCTCGAGAATTGCCGCATCGGATTCATCCAGCCTTTTCTTCACTTCAAAGGTCGAGCCCATTACGATTGCACCTGAAACAACAAGCAAAAAGTTTACATATCCAGCACTGCTGTCGCTTGCGATTGTAAACACATCAACGCCATCTATTTTAGGATGTACGACCGTGCTTTTTGCCTGATACTTGTCAAGTGATTTTAATTTGGATTTAAAAATCTCCGCCCTTTCAAAAGCCAACCCCACCACCGCTTCATTCATCTCCTTTTTCAAATGATCTCTTACCTCCCCCAGGTTTCCTCTTAAAACGTGCTGAATTGATTTTATGCTCTTGCTGTAATCGTCCTCCGGCTGTTTCCCCACACAAGGCCCCAAACAATTTCCGACATGATACTCCAAGCATACTCTGAACTGTTTATTAAGGATATTCTTTTCACTTAAATTTAAAGAACACGACCGGATGGGATAAAGTTTCTTACACAGATCTAGCACAGTCTTCATGCTTTTAAAACTCGTAAAGGGTCCAAAATACTCCCCCTTTATGCTCGTGATGCGGGTTGAAAAAACCCTTGGAAACCGTTCTTTTTTGAGAACAATGAAAGGGAAGGTTTTGTCATCCTTAAGGAGGATATTGTATATCGGTCGATACTCCTTAATAAGGTTATTTTCTAAAAGCAACGCGTCTTGCTCTGTGGGAGCCACAATCCACTCAATATCTTGAATTTTTTGAACGAGCAATTTGGTCTTGTTATTTTCGTATGTTTTTCTATTAAAGTAACTAGACACACGCTTCTTTAGGTCTTTCGCCTTCCCAACATAGATCACCGTACCAGCCTCATTAAAATGTTTATACACCCCAGGCTGATGAGGCAGACGAGAGAGGATGTTTTGTATGTGTTTTGAGGCCTTCATTTAGTTGCCCAAACTATTCCTTTTGCGCACGCTCTATCTGAGATATTTTCTCGGTAATCTCTAACAAAACCTCTTTCATTGCTACGGGATGTTCCCACCACCAGGTGTGACTTCTCTCAAACTCAGCGACACTCACTGCGTGCTTCGCAAAGACCTCATAGTACGCCTCGCCTAGCCTTTTTTGAACGTCATCATTTCTGAAAGCACCGATCTTTGACGCCCCCTCAAGAATTTGAATGTCAGCCATTAGTCCAACGAATTTAACCCTCTCTAGAACTCCTTCAGGCGGATTTACGTTTGCCAAATCCCGGGAGTCTTCGGCGCAACCGACCCCCATAAATACAAGAAAGAGTGCAGGTATTAAAACCTTATCTGTTAAACGAGAGACGCTGCCCAGCATGATTTCCGTTTTCAGTTAGAATATTTAAGCCATTCCACACCCTCGTACCATTGACCCACGTGCCTACGACATGGGATTTAAATTCGTGTCCCGTAAATGGAGACCACCCACATTTGTATAGAATGTTTTCGCCCGTGACGGTCCATGCAGCATCCGGATTCACAAGGACCAAATCTGCTTGATATCCTTCACGGATGTATCCTCGGTTTTCAAGTTGAAAGCATTCGGCCACTCTGTGAGACATAAGTTCAACAACCCTTTCAACAGATATAACTCCTTGATGAACAAGGTCTAGCATTGCGGGCAAACCGTGCTGCACCAAAGGCCCTCCTGACGGCGCTGAAAAATATTTCCCATTCTTCTCTTCAACAGTATGGGGCGCGTGATCAGTCGCTACAACATCGATTCTCCCATCGAGTAACGCGGCTCGTATTGCGGTCCGATCTCTTTCGGTTTTTACTGCTGGATTCCATTTGATGTACGTCCCCTTATTGCTGTAATCGGCATCCGTAAACCAAAGGTGGTGAATACAAGCCTCAGCGGTAATTTGTTTTTCAGAAAGCGCCTTATTCCCATCAAATAGACTTAACTCTTTTGCGGTAGATATATGAAGAATGTGAAGTCTGGTACCAAGCTTTGACGCAAGTTCTGCCGCTTTTGAAGAGCTTTTATAACACGCCTCCGCGCTTCGAATTAAGTGATGCTGATCCATGGGCACATTCTCACCCCACCGCTCTTTTGCTGTGGCAAGGTTTGCCCTAATGATTGACTCATCTTCACAATGTGTAGCCACTAAAGTGGGGCTCTCTTTAAAGATTCCTTCCAAAATCTTTTCCTCATCGACCAACATGTCTCCTGTAGATGAGCCCATAAAAACTTTGACGCCGCAAATTCTTTTTGGATCAGTCTTCAGGACTTCATCAATATTGCCATTGCTTGCCCCCATAAAGAAGCTGTAATTCACTGCACTTACCTCATCCGCCCTCTCGTACTTGTCTTGCAGAAGCTCTTGCGTCAATGCCTGGGGAATGGTGTTTGGCATCTCCATAAAAGAAGTGATGCCTCCCGCCGCCGCCGCCGCTGACTCAGTCGCTATTTCTGCTTTGTGGGTGAGGCCAGGTTCTCGAAAATGGACTTGGTCATCAATACATCCCGGCATGAGCCAAAACCCCTTTGCGTTTATGATCTCAACGTCTTGGACCTCTTCTAATGTTAGAGAACCTTCTTTTACTTTTGAGATTTTTTCTCCTTCGACAAGGACGTCACCGATGAAGACGCGCCCCTCATTGACGATGTGGGCTTGGCTAAATAAAATTTTACTTCTTGACATGCTGCAAATTTACCCTCATTTTCAAGACACCCCAGAAGGCTTCATTAAAAATATCCAGACTCATTTTAGAAGTACCCAATTCTCGGTCACTAAATGATATTGGGATTTCTTCTATTTTAAACCCCCTTCTCTTCGCGCGTAACTTCATTTCGATTTGAAATGCATACCCTATGAATTCAACCGAATCGAGATCAATTGCCTCTAGGACCTCTCTTCGATAGCCCACAAACCCGGCGGTACTGTCACGAACCCCCAGCCACAAAATCAAGTTCACGTATAAGGATGCGCCTCGACTCATAACGCGTCTTTTCAGAGGCCAGTTGACCACACCTCCTCCCTGAACATATCTAGACCCAACAGCGACTCCAGCCCCATTTTCAGCACAAGATTTTTTCAAGCGAATGAGGTCTTTAGGTGTGTGTGAGAAATCACAATCCATCTCAAAAATGTAATCAAAATCTCTCTCAAGTGCCCACTTAAACCCCGCGATATAAGCTGTCCCTAAGCCTTGTTTCCCTGCTCTCTCTAATAAAAAGATCCGACTTCCGAACTTTTCGATTTGGGCCTTCACAAGTTCAGCTGTACCATCAGGACTACCGTCATCAACAATAAGCACGTCAAACGCCTGATTTAAACCCAAAACGGCCTCAATCATCTTCTCAACGTTTTCTTTTTCGTTGTAAGTGGGTATTATGACTAAACTGTCACTCATCACTTGCTTAAGTGGTCATTCTTAGGATGTTTAGATCTTCTTCCTTGAGATGTCTCCAATGCCCTCTTGGAATATCTTTCTTCGTGAGGCACGCAAAGATTACCCGGTCTAATTTTGTCACCTTATAACCGAAATGTTCGAAGATGCGTCGCACGATTCTATTTCGTCCCGAGTGAATTTCTACGCCTATTTCACGTGGGTCTTCTTTCACGAAGTTGGCCTTGTCAAACTTCACAAACTTGCCATCTAATTCAAAGCCGACAAGCATTTTCTCTAGATCGACTTTGCTGACCTTCTCTTTGAAGGTGGCATGATATAAATTTCGCACCCCGACTTTGGGGTGTGTAAGGCGTTTGGCCATTTCACCGTCATTCGTAAACAACAGAAGACCCGTTGTATCTCGATCTAATCGCCCGATTGGCACTACGCGCTCCTTGCAGGCGCCCTTAATAAGCTGCATGACAGTTCTTCGACCCTGCGGATCGTCATCGGTAGCTAAGAAGTTTTTAGGTTTATTCAGAAGAATATATTGCTTTGCTTCTGCTTTAATTGTCTCTCCTTCGACCTGTACTTTGTCAGTAAGCAAAACACGGAAACCCATCTCAGTGACAATCTCTCCATTAACACTCACGACACCTGCAGCGATTAAGACATCGGCATCACGTCTTGAGCAAATTCCTGCTTGAGCGACAAAACGATTGAGACGCATCGGAGCATTAGAATCTGGAAGTGGCTTTTGTTTTGTTTCTGGCCTACGTCTTCGACCTTCGGACTTGTATCCACCTGTACGGGTTTTTGAAACCTTAGGCTTCCTCTTGGCACTAAACTTTCCTCCCTTCTTCGCGCCAACTTTCTCGCCGGCATCTCCCTCAGTCTCGGTGATTTTAGAACTGGTTTGGGATAATTTGCGTTTAGGTAGAAACGCTTTAGATTCGGGTTTGGTTCTTCGGGCGCCTCCTCGGCGGCCTGAACCGGTTTGCTTTTTCATATCACAGAAAATATTTAGTCAACAAAGATACATCACTCTATATAGAAGCCCCTTCAAATACATCTTGTATATGGTCTAACCTCCATCCTCTTTGTGACATCCGAACACGAACAAGGTCAAACCGGCACTCCATATTCCCCGTCACTTTGGTTGCAAGGTATGCACTTGCAGCCGCGACAATTCGTTGTCTCTGCCCTGGTTTTATCTCGTCGCCTTCATCAAGCGCTCTGCCTCCTCGGGTTTTCACCTCAAGAAAAACAACCATCCCGTTGTGAATTGCAATTAAATCGATTTCGCATTTTCGCCACCTCCAGTTTTTATCGATGATCTTAAATCCAATGGATTGAAGATATTTTTCAGCAAACAATTCACCCCTTCTCCCAGTTTCTGATGATGTCATTTTCATTGACCGAAAGTCAACCAAAAGCAAGTAGGGTTTTCTTGAAATTTATATGTGAGGGCGGATGGTTTTTATCTCAGATCTGTAGAGACACTGCCGATTACAATCTCACCTTCTAGGACTTCAACAAGATATGTTCCGGGCTCTAAGCCAGAATCCTCACCTTCATTTGTGTAAAACACGCAAGCGTCTAGACGTTCATTTGCGTAGTCGATGTTTCTCGAAGCGCTATACGCGTCACCATCTCCCGAGCGTAACACTTTTTCATTTGGCCCAGTTATTCTGAGGTGTAAGAGCTTGCTCCCAGGCTCTGATATTCTGTTTTCTAAAAGTGTAAAACAAACCTTAATCATATCCGTTCGGTCAGCCCTTGAGGTTTCGCGCTGTCTCCCCGAAGAAAGAATCCGCACCCCCAACGCTTGAATGTCGGCACATTGAAGCACCCTTCCAGCTTCAATAATCTCAGACATGTTTTCTTGGCGTTCTTCAAGCAGGGAGTTTCTGTCCTGTACTTCTTCAACCCGATCTCTCATTGCGCTGTTTTCTTCTGTGAGCGCATTATTTAACTGGTTAACGGAATCAATAGTGGCGATATAGCCCTTCATAATTGTCTTTAAAGTTTCTGCTTCTTTTTTTGCGCGCCCAAGCGCCCAATTGCCATTTTTCACCTTTGTAAGCAGTCCATCAACGCGGTCTCTTTGCGCAGCAATTTCGGCAATGATCATGCTGTTCTCTGTTTGTAGGGTGTCGTATGAGAAGCGCATTTTTTCCAAATCTAAAACAACCTGCTCTTTGTCAATCTCAAGCTGACCATATTCATTTGTGAGTTCGTCGTAGTTTTTATTTCCGAGAAACAGCTGCGCTCCAAGAAAGATGCATATAACAGCCAATACTACGATTGCAATGAGGGATTGTTTTGAAGTGAGATTCATTAAATGGCGCTTTATTTAAATATGGTGCAAAGATGCAAGCCCCGTGCCGGATTTTCATCACAGCACGGGACTTGTTCTTAATATCGACCTTGTTAGTAAAGGTGAATTCTAAATTTACCCTATTGGCAAGGTATTCCAAACACACCCAACACAATAAGGAGGTCTGAGACACCGACAAGTCCGTCTTCGTCTAAATCAGCAACACAAGCTGCAGAAACAGTTGGTGCTTCGCTTATACATAGATTGTCAATCCAAAATTCTTGCCCCCCAAAACGAAGCGCGTCAACATTGCCGACAATCACAAGTTTTCCTTGATATCCTGTTACAGTAGGAGCACCACCAACAACGGTTATCACTGGGTTTCCCGTTATTTGAACAGATGTCCCGCCAATTGAAGATGGCAGGCCCAGAAGCTGGCCATACCCATCAGGTGAACTTACCAGATGGCCATTGATTTCTAGCACCTCATGTCCCCCAAGGTCAAGCCACTCGATGCATACAGAATCTGTGACAATGGCACTCAAATCAAACAGAGCTGTTGTGTTGTTTGTGTTCATCACCTGGTCGACTCCGAAAGAGGCGAGAGGGGAATGAACGATGCCAATACTGCCATAAGTCACAGGGTATAAGAACCCATTGAGCTCATCTATAAATACATCAATTCCATCCTCATTAAAGATAAAGTCACCAGGGTTTGCTTGCCATGATTGCGGTCCGGGAATCACATTTCCCCATTGATTACCAAAGGCCTGCGAACCATTGTCGACCCCATAATTACAATCCATCTCGCAGTAAACCGCAGATGCAACTCCAACAGCACTAGCGCCACCAGAGCTTTCACTGCTAACAATACAGACATTGTCAATCCAAAATTCTTGTCCGCCAATTTTAAGATCTGTGACATCGCCAACTAAGACGACACTTCCGACGAATCCAAAACCTATAGAACTTCCGGTGACTGATACGCTTACCCCCCCAAGTGTTGCAGGGGCAGTCACCAATTCGCCATAACCACTAGGGGTCAAGAACTGTGCGCCATTGATGGTTAATTCTTCAGACCCCCCCATATCGACAAAATCGAAACACAAAGTGTCTACATCGAGGGCAGAAAGATCAAGTCCTGCAGTGACATTATTTGTCATAAGCGATATGCCGCTTCCTGTGAATGTGCTGATGGAGTTGTCAGCCATTGCATAGTTAAAACCAACAAACCCACTTAATGAATGAAGCTCATCTATGTAAAAATCTACGTCACCAGTAGAAAAAATGGTCCCTCCCGGAGGAACGGGGTGATCAGTTGAGGACGCAATAAGATCTCCCCAACGGTCTCCCAAAGGGAGGGATTCAAAATCAAAGAGCAAATCACAAGACCCGAAGCACCCTGGCGAGGAAGGCACATTGGCATTCGTCACATGGATGTCATCAACCTCAAATTGCTGTCCGCCAATGGTGATTTTGTTAATGACTCCCTGCAGCTCAATGGTTCCGAGGAAGTAGGCTCCAGACGAATGAAGCGTCTCAGTGACCGTCATGGTCACTCCTGGAGCGATGTTGTTTGGCATAAACTCGAATTCATCAATGAACAGTCCTGCACCATTGACCTCAAGGTTTTCGATCCCTGCACCATCAAAGTACTCTATCTTCACGACGTTGGCACATGAATGCGCAGAAACGTTGTATGTCGCGGCGGCGTTTGATAGAACCATGGACAAGCCAGAACCAAAGACATCAGAAGGCATGACGGTTTTTGCCATCGCTAAATTGTAAGTGAGGCCAAAAGAATCGTTAAAATCCGTGGTGGTCATGGTGATTCCGTCTTCTGTATAGGAGGACCCAAGAGAGAGAGGTGTGTCAGCCGGAGCAATAGCATCATGGGTAAAGATGTGGTCACACTGAGCTTGAAGTGAAGTGGCTCCACAGTGAATAACCGCGAGGAACAAAAGGTTTTTAGTAAGCTTTTTCATGAGAATAAGATTTGGTTTATATAAAAAACAAAAAGACACATCAGAATAAAAACAATAATTTGTAGTATTAAGTTTTGAGAAATCGAATATGAAGGATTGTGGATTAACACTTTAACTTCGACATCCTCCTCATTAAAAAGACGCGGCCTACCGAGTTTGGTTGCTTGACTATCAGTCGAATATGAAAACTCGATGCATATTTTCGCAATTAAACAGTGCCCATTTTCACAGAAAACAGGCGCATATACCTTGGGGCTTCGATTTCGGATACTGCAGCAAATTCGGATGATGGCACATGCCTTTTTTCAGAATCCCTTGATTCAAAAACCATCAACGATATCGCATGGACAAATGTTGATACAGACAGATCTGTTACTGTCACAGATTTTTTTTTGATACTCGCCGCATTCGTCTAGTTTTGTGTCTAAAGTCCATACGAGGCAACCAAAGTTTGTTTTAAGGCGTTATCTGAAAGACTAAATCTGAATCTCTGATATTACAATCATGAAAAACTATTTCTCAGCCCTAATTATCGTATTTTTTCTTTTGCCTATAGACGTTGCTCTAAGTCAGTGTGTGGATGGGGAGTCTGTAATTGTTGTCCAAATCCTTACCGACAATTACCCTGCGGAAACAACATGGACTTTGTCCGACGCAAGTGGGACACTCTTAACAGGGGGCCCTTATTCGGATCAAAACACGACCTATACGGCGTCAACATGTATCCCCAATACTGGAGACCCTTCTTGTTTACAGTTTGTAATAGACGATTCTTATGGCGATGGAATTTGTTGTGGTTATGGCAATGGTGATTTTACGCTACTCATTGATGGCGTTGAAGTAGCAACGGGTGGAGATTTTGACTATCAGGACGTCGTCATGTTTGACTGCGCTCCAGGGACGACTTGCAATGATGCGGTGGTTTTGACAGATGCAGATTATGGCACGGTAACTCAGGCGTTAGATAATTTTTGGTACACGTTCACTGCCCCAGCAAACGGTATGTACAGATTTAGCTCTTGTGGAGCAGCCTGTAATACAACACTTTATATCTATGACTACTGTAACATGAACAACTTTGGTGACACGAATGAGGGGACAATTTATTACGATGATATGGAAGGTGGTTGTGGAGATGAGGCTGCAATTACAGCCTTGTTAACTGGAGGAGAACAGATGTGGATACGTTGGGCATCTTTGGACGCGAGTTGTGGGGCTTTTGATTGGGATTTCTTTTTTATAGGACCACCTGAAGGATGCATGGACGCAACAGCTTGCAACTACAATCCTTCAGCAGAAATCGACAATGGCACCTGTATTTATGAAGGAGACCCATTGTGTAACGGGCCAGACCTTTTAATTCTCACCGATGCGATTACGAGCTCTCTATATGCAACGACAATGCAGGTTAATGAAACGGACTGTTATATTGAAGAGGGGTGCTTAAATGGCTTTGGGGAAAGGCAAATCATTAGATTCACAACACATATTAAGAATATAGGGGACCTTGATTACTATATAGGTCAAACTGGCGAGTCGTCTACACAATTTGAGTGGGGCGCTTGTCACAACCACTGGCATTATGATGGATATGCCAAGTATGATTTATTTGACATGAATGGCGGCTTCATTCCTGTGGGATTTAAAAATGGGTTTTGCGTGATGGACTTAGAGTGTAGCGATGGAGGAACGGCTACTTACGGTTGCTCAACGATGGGTATTTCCGCTGGTTGCGGAGATATTTACTCTAGTGGACTCAGTTGCCAATGGATTGATGTTACAGATGTACCTGACGGACAGTATCGCTTAGTGGTTCGTGTCAACTGGGACTATGCACCAGATGCGTTGGGCCATTATGAAACAAATACCGACAACAATTGGGGTGTTGTTTGCATTGAAATTGACCGAAGTGTTGGATATGAAGTCGCGATTATCACAGATTGCCCTGTTTTCACAGATTGTTCAGGGGAGCCTTATGGCACGACCATATTTGACTGTGCTGGTGATTGTGGAGGTGCGACCTTAATGGGTGACATCGACGCAGATTTTGACCAAGACTTAACAGACGCTCAATTGTATACAGAAGGTGTTTTGGGATCAGATATCCCACTGACTGCTTGCAATGACATTAATGTTGATGGCTTAATCAACCTTGTTGATGCAGCTACGATAGCGGATTGTCAGTACTGGAATTCCGCTCACGCACATCCCGACAGCTCGGGCGTTCACGCTCACTGTGACTTCCCATCTGTGGCTGTTGAAAACCCGTTTGACAATGTTGAATTTACCATTGCAAATGTAGATTGGGACTTACAGTATTTTGACGTTCATGTTCTTAACCCAGACAATAGAATCTATGCATATCATCTTGAGTTCGATGGCATTCAAATCTCTCAAACAGAAAGCTTGATCGACCCTCTTCTTTATTCAGGAACACCCTCTCATGTGCCTGGGGGGATAGACGTACTTTCTTTAAGCTACGATGGCACCTCTATACCAAAAAGTACAGTTTACAATCCACTTCTTCGTGTGCATTGGATAGGGTCGGCAAATGGAATGGTATGTATTTCTCAAGCAGTAGATGTTGTCAATGAGATGCTTCAGACAACGATGACATCTCTTTTCAATCCGTGTACTGAAGAATCAACTTCCAGCGGATGTGTTGGAGACCTCGATGGTGACTTAATTGTTACGGTTAACGATATTCTCGCCGTTTTAAGTGAGTTTGGGTGCCTGTCAGGTTGTACAAATGATGTAAATGAGGATGGCGCAGTGAATGTCGCAGACGTACTTCTTGTTCTTTCTGCCTTCGGAACAGTGTGCTAAAAAGCATGCTTTTTTTTAGTACATTAAGCGTCTATACTTGATAGGTCTGGATTCAGTCGAACAGCGCCTAGCAAATTAACCAATATTATTCATATGAATACTTTCAATAAATTTATGGGCTCATTTTCTATAAGCTCTCTTTTTGTAGCCTCTTTTTTTTTCACCCTAACCGCAAATGCTAAAGATGACGGGTTGAACGAAGGGGTTGAGGATGTCATAGTGGTAAGCACTTCGCCTAACACAAATTGTGGTGGACTTCCTCCAGAGACAGGTGATTATGATGATTGTTGTCAAGACCATGGTGATCATGACCATATTAGCGGTTTGGTTTTGCGCTATGTAGGTCAGACAAGCCCTGCCACGATTGCGTTTTCTACGGAAGGCTACTCAAACACTTCCTACACGGCGACGCATTCATTAAATGATGTATTCTTGATTGAGGCAGATGATCGTTTTGGCGCCAACTCACATATGTCAATTAATGGCGCTGAGTTCGAAGTACACACCTCATGTTCAGACCCTACTAATGTTGGCTACGGAATAAGCACCGAAGGCACCTTTATTCCAAACCCTAATGAAAATGCTTCTGACATCGTCTTTATTATAGAAGGACTTGCAACGCCAAATGACGGATGGTGCGGAGCAGATAACAGCTCCAGTTCATGTAATGGAACAGCAATGTTCGATATTGAGAATTCATATAGTGGTAGCTTAAGTGACTTCTCATTCTTTTGGGAAGACGGCTCAACAGCTAGCCAAAGAGTTGATCTTTGCGCGGGCACCTACTCAGTTACTGTATCTAGGGTCTCCCTTGATGACTCTAGTGTGTTTGTTTTTACCATTGTTGATGCGCCCGCAACCATAGAGATTGAGGCATCCACAGTTACGAATACGGTGTGTGATGAGCAAACAGGAGAAAACAACTGCAACTGCAATGGATATATTCAAGAGTTCTTCTTCGAGTATACAGGGATTCCAGGCATAGGAGGAGGTGCTTATGATGAGGAACACGACAACGAATATGGTTATTGGCCAAGCTTGCAGAATAATATTGTTTATAGCTTTATAGTAGACAGCCCTAATCATCCAGGTCAGTATCACCAGCATAACGACCCAGAATTTTGGACGAACGAAGGTGAGCCAGTTGGTTGGGAGTCTTTTGGGGTTGTTGATCATTCATGTGCTTTGGATGTGGTAGGCCTATCATTTGGACCCTTTAACATTGTTGCCTATACAGATATCAATGGCAATGAATGCCATCCTTTTTTAACAAATTGCGATGGAGTTGCCGATATAACAGCTTCTAATGGAGAAGCTCCGTATACATATTTGTGGTCAGATGGGTCAACTACAGAAGATAGAGATGATCTTTGCGCTGGCACATATCAGGTTACTGTTACAGACTACAACGGATGTTCTAATACTCTGGATTTTGTGGAAATCGAGGGGCCTTGTGACTGCGAAGGAAACGTACTCGATGAGTGTGGCGTATGTGGTGGAGATGGCATTCCTGCTGGATACGACGACGGTTGTGCATGTGAAGATCCGGAGTCGTCAGGTGAAGTGTATGTATTAGAAGGAGTTTTATACATCTTTGGCACGAATGCAGCAGATGTGATTCAGGTCTCAGATGACCATCCAAATTTGAAACTTCAAAATGAATTCAATGGGCAATCACAAAATGATATTTATATTCCTAAGGCGAGTATAAATTCGATTGTTGTCGTGGTTTGTGGTGGTGATGATCAAGTTCAAATGGGGTCAATTACATTTCCAACCCTTATAGAAGGGGGCAGTGGAGCGGACCAGCTACAAGGAGCTGATGGTGGCAATGATTCTATTTATGGAGGATCGGGAGATGATCAGATCCAAGGTAATGGGGGGAATGACGTATTAATTGGAGGCAGTGGGGATGACCAGTTACAAGGGGGAAATGGGGCTGATTCACTCACTCAAAATGGTGATAATAATAGTGGAGATGTGGATTGTGGCGGCAATGATGATGGCGAGTGTGACTGTGACGGAAACGTATTAGACGAGTGTGGTGTATGTGGTGGAGACAATACAACTTGTCTTGACTGCTGTGGTGTTATAAACGGAGACGGAACGACATGTGACGGAGACTGTGGCCCTTGTGGCGAGGGTATCCCTGATGGCG